>JACDQN010000335.1 GCA_015657575.1 Sphingopyxis sp. | reverse complement strand
CCTGACCCGCGTCGCCTATCGCATGCTCGGCTCGGTCGCCGATGCCGAGGATGTGGTGCAGGACGCCTTTATCCGTTGGCTCGACACTGACCGCAGTGCGGTGCGCGAGCCCGCCGCCTTCCTTCGCCGTACCGTGACGCGGCTTTGCCTCGACCAGATCAAGTCGGCGCGACACCAGCGCGAAACCTATATCGGCCCTTGGCTCCCCGACCCGCTGTTCGAGGAAGAAGAGGAGGATGATGTCACGCTGCCATTGATGCTCGCGCTCGAACGGCTCTCCCCCCTCGAGCGCGCGGCCTTCCTGCTCCACGACGTCTTCGGCGTCGCGTTCGACGAGGTGGCGAAGACGATCGACCGCGATCCCGCGGCGACCCGCCAACTCGCCGCACGCGCCCGCACCCACGTCCGCGACGCGCGCCCGCGCTACAAGCTCGAAAAGGAACAGGGCCTCGAGATCGCCAACGCCTTTTTCGCTGCCTCGCGCAGCGGCGATATGGGCGCACTCGGCGCGCTCCTCGCCGCCGATGTGGGCATGTGGGCCGATGGCGGCGGCAAGCGGCCGGCGGCGATGGGCCCCGTTATCGGGCATGGCATCGTGCTGAAGCTGCACCGCAGCCTTGCTGTGCTGTTCGGCAAATATGGCTCGACGCTCGTCCACATCGGCATGATCAACGGCCTGCCGGGTTTCGTCACGCGCGAAGCGGACGGCGAATTCCAGACCACGGCGCTGGAGATCGAGGACGGGAAGGTCACGGGCATCTACGTGATGCGCAATCCGGACAAGCTTAAGCATATGCATTGACGGGATTTTTGCGGATTTTGCGGGCTTCTTCCGCTTGACGGCGGCGATTATCGTTTTTGACCGGTTGCTTTTCATGTACGCTGGCGGCGCTGTTTCGGGTTCACCTTTCGGGGAAGAGGGGAATTGAGATGCGCCAGCCGTTAAAAGTCGCCGCGATCGTCGCCGCCGGATTTTCGCTGTCCAGCTTTGCCCAGCCATCCGGTTTTTCCGCAGCCGTGCTTGAGGCGCTCGATCCCAGCCGGCTGGCGTCGCTCTATTGCGATGCGCGGCAGGCGGGATCGGGCCTTGCGCAAAACCTGCTGATCGCGGCCGCCTACGCCGCGCCGGCGAGCGAGGGCAGGACGATTCCGTTGTTCGCCGACCTCGCTACGTCGTCTTTTCCCGTTTCGACGCGTGACACGCAGGCGAAGCAATTTTTCAGCCAGGGTCTGCTGCTGACCTATGGGTTCAACCATGCCGGCGCGGTGCGCTCGTTCCGCGAGGCGCAGCGCCGCGATCCTGCCTGCGCGATGTGCTGGTGGGGCGAAGCGGTGGCGCTCGGCCCCAACATCAACGCGCCGATGGACGACCGCGACCATGGCGCGGCGCTCGACGCGATGGACCGCGCAATGGCGCTGCGCGCAGGCGCGACTCCGATGGAGCGCGCGCTGATCGAGGCCGTGGCGCATCGCTATTCGCGCGATCCCGCCGCCGATCGCGCCGCGCTCGACGCCGCTTATGCCGACGCGATGCTCGATGTCGCGCGCCGCTTTCCGGGGGACGACGATGTCGCGGTGCTTGCCGCCGAGGCGGCGATGGATACGAGCCCGTGGAATTATTGGGAAACCGACAAGCGCACCTCGGTCGGCCGCAGCGGCGAGGCGGTGCGGCTGGTCGAAGCCGTGCTCGGCCGCAATCCCGGCCATGTGCAGGCGAACCATCTCTATATCCACCTGATGGAATCGGTCGGTCCAGCGCGCGCCGAGGTGGCGGCGGATCGGCTCGGCAGCCCGAGCGCGCCAAGCGCCGCGCATCTCGTCCATATGCCAGGACATATCTATCAGCTGCGCGGCCGCCATGCCGATTCCATTCGCGTCAACATTGCCGCGGCACGCGCCGACGAGGCCTATATCCGCGACGCCGGCGACAACGGCCTCGTGCGCTACGGCTATTATCCGCACAATATCCATTTCATCGTGACCTCGGCGCAGATGGCGGGCGACATGCCGACCGCCATTCGCGAGGCGAAGCGCCTCGGCACCGTGCTCGATCCCGAAACCTCGGAGCGGATCGCATGGATTCAGGCGATCGATGCCGCGCCCTATCTGGCGATGGCGCAATTCGCCGATCCGAAAGCGATTTTGGAGATGCCCGCGCCCGATGCGCGGCTCGCCTATCCGACTGCGATGCGCCATTATGCGCGCGCGATCGCCTATGCGCAGCAACGCAACCGGACGGGTTTCGAGCGCGAGCTGGCCGCGATGGAGAAGATCCGCGGCTCCGACGCAATGAAGGCCATGATCGATCAGGGGGTTCCGGCGGCCGACCTGGTGATGCTCGCCGAACAGGTCGCGCGCGGCCGGCTGGCTTTCGCGCGCGGGCGTTACGCCGAGGCGATCGGATTTTACCGGCAGGCGATCGATATCGAAGGGCGCCTCCCCTATCAGGAGCCGACCTACTGGTATTACCCCGTCAAACAGTCGCTCGGTGCCGCGCTCTTTCAGGCCAAGCGATACGGCGAAGCGAGCGAAGCCTTTCGCGGCGCGCTCGTGCAGGCGCCGAACAACGGCTGGGCGCTCTATGGATTGAAGCGCAGCGAGGCGGCGCAAGGGCACAAGCTCGAAGCCGCGGCGGCGGACAAGGCGCTGGCGAAGGCGTGGCTCGGCGATACGCGCTGGCTGCGGATGGACCGGCTCTAGCCGAAATTTTCGCTGTCCTACAACGCTGCACCGCGATAGCGTCGGGACATGATCCTTCCAATGACTGTCCCTGCCGTAAATATGCGATTTCAGAGTGAAGTTGCGCAGTTTTCCGCCGTTCCTTTTTGGCGTGTCGTTTCGTGCTGAGCGTTGAAACCCACGAAGCCCAGCCCTGGCCCGGCACGCTCGACTGGGAGGCGCGGGCGGGAGAGGCCGCCGCTGCGGCGCTCGCGTTGACGCCCTTTGCCGGCCTCGCCGACGCCGCGCCGCTCGTCGAGATCGCGATCCGCCTGACCGACGATGCCGAGGTGCACAGCCTCAACCGCGATTTCCGCGGCAAGGACAAGCCGACCAACGTGCTGTCCTTTCCGCAGGTACAGGAGGACCTGCTCGTCAGCCTCGCGAATAGCGACGATGGTGAGATATTGCTCGGCGATATCGTGCTGGCGCGCGAAACCTGCGCGCGCGAGGCGGAAGAGAAGGGGATTAAGCTGGAGGATCACGCGACGCATTTGATCGTCCACGGCACGCTCCACCTCGTCGGGTACGACCATATGGATGACGCCTCGGCGGCGGCGATGGAAGCGCTGGAAGTGAAAGCGCTTGCATCGCTGGGCATCGCCAATCCATATGCGGATCAGGATTAACAGGGAAAAGCCAAACCACATGCCCGACGACCAGGGGTCTTCGAACCGATCGGAAGAAGACAGTAGATCCGGCCTTTGGGCCGGAATCCGGACTTTGCTGTTCGGCGGCGACAAGGAACCGTCGCTGCGCGAACAGATCGAAGATGTCATCGACGAGGCCGAGGAAGAGGGGCAGGAACGGCGCGGCAGCAGCGTCGTGGGCGACCTGTCCCCGATCGAGCGCAAGATGCTGCGCAACCTGCTCCACTTCGGCGAGCAGACGGTCGACGACGTCGCGGTCCCGCGCGGCGAGATCATCGCGATCTCCGAAAGCGCCACGTTCGACGAGGTGGTCGCGATCTTCGTCGATGCCGGGCACAGCCGCCTGCCGGTCTATCGCGAGACGCTCGACGAGGTGGTCGGCATGATCCACGTCAAGGATGTCTTCGCGGTGCTGGCGGAAGGACGAAAGCCGCCGCCGTTGATCGACCTGATCCGCCAGCCGCTTTATGTGCCCCAATCGATGGGCGTGCTCGACCTGCTCGCCGACATGCGCGCGCAGCGCACGCATCTCGCCATCGTCATCGACGAATATTCGGGGACCGAGGGCCTCGTCACGATCGAGGATCTGGTCGAGGAAATCGTCGGCGAGATCGAGGACGAGCATGACGACGAGCCGACCGCGCTCTTCGTGCCCGGCGAAGGCGGCTGCTGGGAAGCCGACGCGCGCGCCGAACTCGACGATATCGGCGAGGTAGTCGACCCGCGGCTCGCCGAGGTCGAGGAAGATGTCGACACGCTCGGCGGTCTCGCCGCCGTGCTCGCGGGCCACGTGCCCGAGGTCGGCGAAATTCTCCACCACCCGAGCGGCTGGCGGATCGAGGTGACCGAGGCCGACGAAAAGCGCGTCCACCACCTGCGCCTCCATCCGCCGGTCGAGGTCGATCTCGAAGCGCCGCTGGAGCGTCCCGAGGATTATTGACCGGAGGCGCGAAGAGCGCCGTGCAATTGCCTTTGCGGCGCGATAGGACTAGCGGAGGCGGGATGGACGTTTCCGACCTTCGCATCGCGCTTTTCAGCGGCAATTACAATATGACCACGGACGGCGCGAACAAGGCGCTCAACCGCCTCGTCGGCTATCTGCTGGCGCACGGCGCCGCGGTGCGCGTCTATTCGCCGACCGTTGCCCACCCCGATTTCGAGCCGACCGGCGATCTCGTCAGCGTGCCGTCGATCGCGATTCCGGGGCGCAGCGAATATCGCGTGCCCGTCTCCTTCTCGTCGCGGGTTCGCGAGGATATCGTCCAGTTCGCGCCGAACATCGTCCATATTTCCAGCCCCGACCGCGTCGCCCGGCAGGCTGCGGCCTGGGCACGGCGGCGCAAGTTGCCGGTCGCCTGTTCGGTGCACACGCGCTTCGAAACCTATGTCCGCTATTATAATCTATCCTTTCTCGAGCCGCTCGCGGTTGCCTGGCTGCGCAAGCTGTACCGCAAGTGCGACGCGCTGATCGCGCCGTCCGAAAGCTTTGCCCAGGTGCTGCGCGAACAGCGGATGAACTATGACATCGGCATCTGGACGCGCGGCGTCGAACAGGGGATTTTCAATCCCGGCCGCCGCGACATGGAATGGCGCCGCGCGCTCGGAATCGCGGACGACGTTCCTGCCATCGCCTTCCTCGGGCGATTGGTGATGGAAAAAGGGCTCGACGTTTTTGCCGACGCGATTGACGTGCTCCAACGGCGCGGGGTGCCGCACAAGGTCGTTGTGATCGGTGAGGGCCCGGCGGGCGAATGGTTCGAATCGCGGCTGCCGAACGCCAATTTCGTCGGTTTCCAGGGCGGCGAGGATCTCGCGCACGCGCTCGCGTCGTGCGACATCTTCTTCAACCCGTCGGTAACCGAAACCTTCGGCAATGTGACGCTGGAGGCGATGGCGTGCGGCCTTCCCGTCGTCGCGGCCCGCGCCACCGGCAGCGCGAGCATCGTCAAACATGGTCAGACGGGCTATCTCGTCACCCCCGGTTCGATCACCGGCTTTGCCGATCATCTCCAGCGCTATTGCCGCGATATCCAGCTGCGCGCCGAACATGGCGCCGCGGCGGTGCTCGAAAGCAGCTTCTATCAATGGGATGCGATCAACCAGACGGTGGCGGACACCTATATCCGCCTGATCCGCCAGAAACAGCGGCGGCGGGGCTGAGCGGGCATGGCCGGAGATCTTTTCGGCGACGAAACGCCGGCCGGGCGTGAAGCGGCAGCGACCGGACCGGTCCCGCTCGCCGAGCGCCTGCGTCCGCGCACCCTCGCCGACGTCGTCGGGCAGGAGCATCTGACCGGGCCCGAAGGCACGATCGGGCGCATGGTCGCGGCGGGTCAATTATCGTCGATCATCCTCTGGGGGCCGCCGGGCACGGGCAAGACGACGATCGCGCGTTTGCTCGCCGAGGCGGTGGGCATGCGCTTTGCGCCCTTGTCGGCGGTCTTCTCGGGCGTTGCCGACCTCCGCCAGGCCTTTGCCGATGCCGAAAAAATGGCCGCGGCGGGCAAGCGAACCTTGCTGTTCGTCGATGAAATCCATCGCTTCAATCGCGCACAGCAGGACGGCTTCCTGCCCTATGTCGAGCGCGGAACGGTCGTGCTGGTCGGCGCGACGACCGAGAATCCGAGCTTCGCGCTCAACGCCGCGCTGCTGTCGCGCGCGCAGGTGCTGGTGCTGAACCGGCTCGGCGAGGACGCGCTTGCCGCGCTGGTCGACCGCGCCGAGGCCGATGTCGGGCGCCCGCTACCCGTCACCGACGATGCGCGCGCGGCGCTGATCGCCAGCGCCGACGGCGATGGCCGCTTTCTGCTCAACCAGGTCGAAACGCTGTTTTCCGCCGCGCTCGACACGCCGCTCGACCCCGCCGAACTCGCGCAATTCCTGCACCGCCGCATGCCGGTGTACGACAAGGACCGCGACGGCCACTACAATCTGATTTCGGCGCTGCACAAGGCGCTGCGCGGTTCGGACCCGCAGGCCTCGCTCTATTGGCTCGCGCGCATGCTCGTCGCGGGCGAGGAGCCGCTTTACGTGCTGCGCCGCATCACGCGCTTCGCGAGCGAGGATATCGGTCTCGCCGATCCGCAGGCGCTGGTACAATGCCTCGCCGCAAAGGACGCCTATCAGTTCCTCGGGTCGCCCGAGGGCGAGCTGGCGGTCGTTCAGGCGTGCCTCTATTGCGCGACCGCGCCCAAATCCAATGCGGCCTATGCGGCGCAAAAAGCCGCCTGGGCCGCGGCGCGCGAAACGGGGTCGCTGGCGCCACCCGCCAATATCCTCAACGCTCCGACCAAGCTGATGAAGGACCTCGGCTATGGTGCGGGCTACAGCTACGACCATGATGCGCCCGACGGCTTTTCGGGCGACAATTACTGGCCCGACGGCATGAAACCCGCCGACCTCTATCGCCCGGTCGATCGCGGTTTCGAAAAGCGGATCGCCGAACGCATGGCCTGGTGGGACGAGCGCCGGCTGGCGTTGAGGAACGAGGGGTGACGGGGCGGCCGCGCTTCGACGATTGGGACGATGTCGTCGCGTTCGCCTGTGCGCTGCCCGACGTCGAAATGGCGCCCTTTTACGGAACGCCTTGTCCGAAGCTCAACGGCAAGGCGCTGGCGTCGCCCGGCCGCGAGGACGGCAGCTTCGCCCTGATGTGCAAGCCCGACGAGAAGGAAATCCTGCTTGAAACCGGTCCCGACACTTTCTGGCAGACTCCGCATTATGAAGGTTGGCACGCGCTGCTCGTGCGCTTCGGGGCCGACGACCCCGAACGCGTCGCGAACGTTATTCGCCGCGCCTGGTGGGACCGTGCGAAAAAGGCCCAGCGTCAGGTTTTTGGGGAGCGGCCCTGAGATGCTGAACCGATTGGCATTGGGCGCCTTGCTTGCCGCCGGCGCTATACCCGCGCAAGCTCAAATGCCCAAGCCAAATGCGGAGATCAACCGTGCCTGGGCGGCGGGCTACCGGGCGGGTTTCGTCTGTTCGTCGCTGTGGAACGGCGCGGGAAAGCCGCTTGCTGCGATCGAACGCGACGAACTCACCGGCATCTATCCAGAGATCGAGGCCGATGTTCGAACGCTGACCGCCGATGTCGACGACAAGGCACGGCGCGTCGTGGTCCGGTACCGTGACGATATGCCGCCGCGCATCGCGGAGTGGCGTTCGCGCGATGGCTGCGTGACATATCCGATCGGGGCGACGCCGCCCGTCGCCGCGACGTCGGGCCAGGGCGTCCGGTGCTCGACGACCAGCCGTGGCCGATGGGCGACAAAAACGCTCGCGTGCCGGCACCGCACGCCATGCCGCCATTGACGTTTGTCCTGGCTGATCCGGGGTCTTTCGGCGGGCGGACGAGCGCGCTGCTCGTCGTCAAGCGGGGCCGGATCGTTGCGGAATATCATCAGGAAGGCGACGGCATCCATACGGCACAGCGGACCTTTTCGGTCGCGAAGTCGATGGCAGTGACGCTGATCGGCCATGCCGCACAGCAAGGCGCGATCGACGTGAAGGCGCCCGCGATGATTGCCGAGTGGCAGTCGCCGGGCGATCCGCGCGCCGCGATAACCACCGAGCAATTGATGCGCATGGCGAGCGGACTGACCAGCGACACGGCAGGTAACCGCACCGATGCCATCTATATGGGCGGCGGGTCGGTGCGGCAGTGGACCACGCAATGGCCGCTGCTCGCTCGGCCGGGGACGCGCTACCGCTATGCCAACAACGATACGCTCCTCGCGACGCTGTCGCTGAAGACGGCGCGGCAAAAGGCCGGGGCGCCGCTGGATCCCGCCGCCTTTTTCGACCGGCTCGGCATGACGCGCACCTTCGTCGAGCATGACAAGGACGGCGACTATATCCTGTCGAGCCAAGTGTGGACGACCGCGCGCGACCTCGCACGGCTCGGCCTGCTCTATCAGAATGACGGGATGTGGCAGGGCCAGCGCCTGCTGCCCGAGGATTGGCGCCGTTTCGTCACAGCGCCGAACGGGCCGCAGCCCGACGGGGCTTTCGGCTATGGTGCCGGATTCTGGCTGCTCGACAAGTCGGACGGAATACCCGCCGACGCCTTCGGGGCGTTCGGCAATCGCGGCCAATATCTGATCGTCATCCCGTCACGCGAGCTGGTGATCGTCCGCCAGGGCTATGATGACGACAAGCAAAGGCTCGACATCGCGAAGCTCGTCGCCGCCATCGTCGCAGCGGACGACCCAAGCTGAAGTCGCGTCTCACCATATGGACATCCCGGCGCTCGCCGGGATGACGTGTCAGATAAGCCGATCGCGGGATATTGCCTCAATCCACCCCGGGATACCGGCTGAACGTCGGCATTTCGTTCAGCTTCTCCATCCAGCCGATCCGCTCGGCGGTCTGGATCTGCGCTTGCGCGGGGATCAGGTCGGGATTGTCCAGCGTCGCGGTCTGCACGTCGATCTGGCCCGGGAAGATGGCTTCATTGGTGTAGAAAAGCCCGGTGCCGCAATCGGAGCAGAAATGGCGCCGTCCATGTTCCGACGAGGCATAGATTTTCGCGCTGCCGTCGATATCGATCTGGTCTCGACCGACCAGCGCCCAGCCGACCATCGGAGCGCCAGCATGCCGGCGGCAGTCGCTGCAATGACAGAGCGCATGATGCTCCACCGCTGTGGACATCGAATAGCGGATCGCGCCGCAATGGCATTGGCCGCTCGCGCGCGGGGCCGAATCATTCATGCTCATTCTCCTTTTCCCAGTAAGAAGAACATAACATAAACATCGACATCGCCGCAATTACCGCAGAGGTCAATCGCCGAGATCGACCCGATGTTTCTCCGCCCAGTTGCGATACTGGCCGCGCGGGTCGGACGAGGGCTGGGCGAGCATCGCTGGCATGTCGGCGCGCAGCTTGCCGAGGTCGAGTGAGCGGATCATCGCCTTGACCGGGCCGACCCCGGCGGGTGTGATCGACAGCCGCTCGATCCCGACGCCAAGCAGCGCCATGGCTTCAAGCGGACGCCCCCCCCATCTCGCCGCACACGCCGAGCGCGACCCGGCTGCCCGACACGATCTTCACGACCCGCGCAAGATAGCGCATCACCGTCGGCGACAGCCAGTCATAACGCTCAGCCAGCCGCGGGTGCGCGCGGTCAGCGGCGAACAGGAACTGCGTCAGATCGTTGGTGCCGATCGACAGGAGTCGAGATGCGGCAGCATCAGGTCGAGCGTCTCGACCAGTCCCGGCACCTCGAGCATCGCGCCATAGCGGATCGCGACCGGCAGCTTCTTGTTGTGGCTCGCAAGCCAGGCGCGCTGGCCGACGAACAGGTCGCGCGCGGCCTCATATTCCCAGGGTTCCGACACCATCGGGAACATGACGTTGAGCGTGCGTCCCGCCGCGG
>JACDQN010000334.1 GCA_015657575.1 Sphingopyxis sp. | reverse complement strand
GGAGGGCATCGCGTTGCTACTCAGCAACCCAAGCCCACTGCCGTTTGTCCTGAGCTTGTCGAAGGACCGCCTTTCTTCCTTTCTACGCCAGAAAGAGCAGAACGGCCCTTCGACAAGCTCAGGGCGAGCGGAGAAGGGGAATGGTCCATGTCGTCAATCGGTCACTTTACGCAACGAGAAAGCCAGTAAATTACCATAGTTTTCAAAGATCTCCCCATCGACTTCATCATCGTCTATGATGATGCCCAGCCGGTCTTCCATCTCGGTGAGCACCGTCGCGACCGCCATCGAATCGAATTCGGGCAGCTCGCCGAACAATCCGCTGTCGTCGGTCAGCGCTGCGGTGCGCGCCTCGCCCAGCCCGAGCACATCGACGAGCAGGGCGCGGAGGGTCGCGTCGACGGTGTTGGATTCGGTCATCGATCTTTCCTGAGCAGGGTCTGCGCAAAAGCTTTGAATGCCGGTCCCCATGCCGCGACGCGCGACGGATTGAAAGCCTCGATGCGCCACAGCGGTTCGTGCCGGTTCATCCAGTCGCGCTTATAGGCATCGTTGCCGGTGCCGAAATCAACCCGCATCACCCGATCGACCTCGATGACGTGCCGGAACAATGCGGCCGACAGCAAGGTGCCCGGCGAGGCTTTCAGACTGTCCTCGACATGCGCAAGCTTGTGGATGAAGGCGCTGCCATCCTCGACCGTCCAATATTGCGCCGCCACCGGAATGCCCTCGATTCGCGCAATCCCCATGCGAAAGGTTCCGCGTGCGCTTTCCATCTCGGCAAAGGCGCGCAGCAGTGCTGGGTCGCCCTCCTCGGGTTTCCAGCTCGCGGCATAAATCCGCTCATAGGCGGCCCAACTGCCGGGATCGAAACTGGTCAACAGCTGGATATCGACGATGCCCTTCTTCGCCTTGCGCTGGACCGTATTGCGCAGCGCGCCGGGGCGGCTCGCCCACCAACTGTCATGGTCCATATCGCCGAGGTCAAGCCAGTGTCGGTCGCCTGCCGGGGTGGCCTTCGTCCACCAACCTGCCGAACGGAGCGCGGCTAGGATTGCCTGCTGCTCCTCCTCGCGAACTGGATAAAGCGAAAGGCGCGCCGCTTCCCTGCGAAGATTGGCGAACAGGTCAGCGAGAGCTGCGTGCCTGTGGTTTTCACCTACTGCCTCTCGTGATCCCCGGCGAACGCCGGGGCCCGGGATTTCGTCAGCGATGCTTGTTTTCTCGGGCACGAGGCCTCCGCTTTCGCCGGGGATCACCGTGGAATAAAGCGGCCGGATCGCAAAGCTGTACCAGTTGGCTAGCCCCGCCAAATGGCCCGGTTTTTCAATACGCAGGGGCAGCCACGCCGATGTGTCATTGGTCGATCCCCGCGCATCGAACCGCCCGCGACCTGCAAAGCCATGCGCCGCCAGCAGGTCGAACCAGGCGGCGCGGTCAAAGGGCGCGGCGAAGCCTGTGGCGCGTGCCGTATCATCATTAGCGTGATCTTCACCGTTCCCTTGCATGGTGCCGCCCTCTATCATTCCACTCCTAACAGCCGATGACCCAAAGTCGAAAACCCGCCCTCGCTTCCTCTCGATCATCTCGCCCTGCGCGGCGCAGGGGATGCGGCTGCGCTGCTGATCGGCGACAAGGTCGTAAGCTTTGCCGATCTCGATGCCGGGATCGGGCGGCTCGCTTCCTGGCTTCTCGAACAGGTCGGCGGGCCCGGCGAACGGGTTGCGAGCTGGAGCGCCAAAACGCGGCTCGCCTGTCTGATGCCGCTCGCCGCGGCGCGCGCGGGGCTGATCCATGTGCCCGTCAATCCATTGCTCAAGGCGCCGCAGGTGGCGCATATTCTGGCCGACAGTGGGGCAAAGCTGCTCGTCACCAATGGGGCGCGCGCCGATATGCTCGGTGACGGCTTGCCCGACGAATGTGCGGTGCAGGATACGAAGATTGGCGAGGAAGTGATCGAATCGGGCGGGCAGGGATTGCCGCCGTCGATTGCCGAACCCGACGATCTGGCTGCGATCCTTTACACCAGCGGTTCGACCGGGCGGCCGAAGGGCGTGATGCTCAGCCACGCGAACCTGTGGCTTGGCGCGGAAAGCGTCGCTTCCTATCTGAAGCTCGTCCCTGGCGACCGCGTACTCGGCGTGTTGCCCCTCAGCTTCGATTACGGTCAGAACCAGCTGTTTTCGAGCTGGTATGCTGGTGCGGCGGTGGCGCCGATCGACTATCTGACCGCACGCGATGTCGTGAAGGCAGTCGCGCGGTACGGCGTGACAACGCTGGCCGGGGTGCCGCCGCTCTGGGTGCAACTCGTCGAGGCCGAATGGCCCGCCAAAGCCGCAGGCCTGCTCTGCCGCCTCACCAACAGCGGCGGCGCGCTGACGCCGTCGCTGATCGAGGCGATGCGGGCGACCTTTCCCAAGGCTGATATCTATCCGATGTACGGGCTGACCGAGGCTTTCCGGTCGACCTATCTCGACCCGTCGCTTGTCGCCTCGCACCCAAGCTCGATGGGCCGCGCGATTCCGTACGCTGAAATTCTCGTCTGCCGTCCTGACGGCAGCATCGCTGCCGATGACGAGCCGGGGGAACTGGTCCACTGCGGGCCGCTCGTCGCCCAGGGCTATTGGCAGGACAAAGAGCGCACGGCGCAGCGATTCAAACCCGCGCCCTCCGCGTCGCGCTATGGCGGGACGGCAGTCTGGTCGGGCGACACGGTGCGCCGCGACGCCGAAGATCTCCTTTATTTCGTCGGCCGCGACGACGCAATGATCAAGACGGCGGGCAACCGCGTCAGCCCGACCGAGGTCGAGGATGTCGCGATCGCGTCGGGACTGATCTATGAGGCGGTGGCGTTCGGGGTGCCCGATGACAGGCTGGGCGCGGCGATCATTCTGATCGTGCGCGGCAAGGCCGTTCCCGACGAGGAGGGCTGGCAACATATCTGCGGCAGAATCTCCCCAATTTCATGCAGCCGCAGGTGATCGAGTGGCGCGGCGAACTGCCGCGCAATCCGAACGGAAAACTCGACCGCGTCGCGATCGCCGCCGACTGGGCGCCGAAGGTGGCGGCATGAAGCCGCACGGCCCGATCCCGCCCGGCTTTACGGCTGATAGCGACGGCATGCTGCTAATTGGCGGCGACCGCGCCGAGGCGCTGGTCGATGCCGCAGGCGATACGCCGCTGTTCGTCTATGACAGCGCGATGCTGACCGCGCGCATAGCCCAATGGCGCGCCGCGATGCCGGCTGAGGTACAGCTTCATTATGCGATGAAAGCGAACCCCTATGCGCCGCTGCTCGCGTTCATGGCACGGCTGGTCGACGGGTTCGATGTGGCGTCGGGCGGCGAACTGAAAGCCGCGCTCGCGAGCGGGATGCCGGCGGGCGATATCAGCTTTGCCGGTCCCGGCAAGCGCGACCGCGAACTCGAAGCGACGATCAAGGTCGGCGCGACGCTCAATCTGGAATCGACGGGGGAGGCGACGCGTGCGCTCTCGATCGCCGCGCGCTTGGGCCTCACGCCCAGCCTCGCGGTGCGCGTCAATCCCGACTTCGACCTCAAAGGCTCGGGCATGAAGATGGGTGGCGGCGCCAAGCCCTTCGGGGTCGACTCAGCCGAGGTTCCCGCGCTCGTCCGCCGCCTGATCGCGTCGGGCGCCGACTGGCAGGGTTTCCATATTTTCGCGGGATCGCAGGCGCTCGACGCTGCGGCCATAGCCGAGACGCAGGCGCAGACGGTCGCGCTTGCTGCGCGGCTTGCCGACGAGATCGGCGCGACGCCGCCGCTCGTCAATCTGGGCGGGGGCATGGGCGTGCCCTATTTCCCTGGCGACAAGGCGGTCCTTGTCGGCGCTGTCGGGGCAGCGCTTGGTGAGACGCTTGCCACCCGCGACGCAGTGCTCGCCAAGAGCCATTTCGCGATGGAACTCGGCCGCTGGCTCGTCGCCGAAGCGGGCGTCTATCTGACCCGCATCGTCGACCGGAAGACCAGCCATGGCGAGACCTTCCTTGTGACCGACGGCGGTCTCCATCACCAGCTCGCAGCGAGCGGTAATTTCGGCACCGTGATCCGCCGCAACTATCCCATAGCATTAGCGAACGCCTTCAATGCCGAGCCCGCGGAGACCGTCTCGGTCGTCGGCTGCCTCTGCACCCCCCTCGACCGGCTGGGCGACCAAGTCGCGCTGCCGCGCGGCGATGTTGGTGATCTTGTTGCGATTTTTCAGGCGGGCGCCTATGGCGCCTCGGCAAGTCCGGCGACCTTCCTGGGGCAGGGGCCCGCGCGCGAGATGCTCGTCTGAACGCTCAACTCTGTTCCTAAATGGAACAGTTTGCGACGAGCGCGGTTTGAACTTATCCCAATACTAACGGTATGTTCACCCTTTTCGAGCAAGGCTGACCCTGACGCATTGGCTGTCGTGGCGAGGTTTTTGGCTGCGACGGGCTGCTCGCGCTCGAAAGGTGATCTGAATATGGCTTCCTCCGTTTCGCTTCGTACCGCGCGCGCCGCGCTGGTTTCGGGCATTGCCGCGACCGCATTGACGGGCTGCATGGGTTCGACGGGCAGCGCGCCGCAACTGCCCAGCGCGACCTTCGTGCAGAACCAGGAAGGGCCGGGCGAGGAATATATCATCGGTCCGCTCGACGAGCTCCAGATCTTCGTGTGGCGCAATCCCGAGCTTGGCGGCAAGGTCCAGGTGCGCCCCGACGGCCGCATCACCACCCCGCTGATCACCGACATGCCCGCGGTGGGCAAGACCCCGACGATGCTTCAGCAGGACATCAAGCTCCAGCTCAGCCAGTATATTACCGACCCGATCGTCAGCGTGATCGTCACCAGCTTCAACAGCACCTTTTCGCAGCAGGTGCGCGTTGTCGGCGCGACCGAAAAGCCCGCATCGATCCCGTTCCGCGCCAATATGACCGTGCTCGACGCGATGATCGCGGTTGGCGGCCTCGGCGAATATGCCGCGGGCAACAAGGCGCGCCTCGTCCGTTACGACAAGGGTTCGGGCAAGCAGCAGGAATTCGCGCTGCGGCTCAACGATTTGATCAAGCGCGGCGACATCAAGGCGAACGTCCGGCTGCAGCCGGGCGACGTGATCATTATTCCGGAAAGCATGTTCTGACGCGGATCGACCGCAGCCCACGCCAATTGCCAAGGATTGACGAGACAAGATGAACGGCCTCTACGACGAATTCCGGGTGGCGCTGCACAGCGTCTGGACGCGCCGGTGGCTCGTGCTCGGCGTCGCATGGGGCATCTGCATCCTCGGCTGGCTGGCGATCGCGTCGATCCCGAACCGCTATGACAGCCGCGCCCGCCTGCTCGTCGACATTAACGAAATCCTGCCCGACGACGGCACGCCCGGCGGCTTCGCGGGCGGCCAGCGGCTCGACCAGATTCGCGAGACGCTGACCAGCGCGCGCAACCTCGAAAAGGTCGCGGTGACCACCGGCCTGCTGCCTGCCGGCGCCAACGAACGCGAAAAGGCGGGTGCGGTCGCGATGTTGCAAAAGAATATCAAGGTCGTCCCGCAACAGGATAATATCTTTGAGATTACTTCGTCGGTCGGCGTAGGCAGCCTGTCGGATGCCGACAATGCCAAGCTCGCCTCTGGCGTGCTCGACAGCCTGATCACCGTGTTCCGCGACGATCAGCTGCGCGGCGGCCGGATGAACACGCGCGAGGGTCTGAAATTCCTCGATTCGCAGATCGCCGACCGCGAAAAGGCGCTGCGCGAGGTCGAAGCGCGCCGCGCGGCGTTCGAGGCGCAGAATATCGGCCTCATCCCCGGCGGGGTCGGTTCGCCGGCGCAGCGCGTCGAGGCGGCGCGCGCCGAATCAACCAGATCGACAGCCAGCTCGTCGCGGCGCAGGCCGCGCTCGCGGCGGCGAACGGCCAGATGGCCTCGACGCCGGCGACGATCAACGTGCCCGGCGCGG
>JACDQN010000333.1 GCA_015657575.1 Sphingopyxis sp. | reverse complement strand
TGATCGATTTTGCCCAGAGCTTCGTCGAAAAGTCTCGAAATATCGACATATTCCTTCGCCTTTTCTCCTCGCCCTGAGCAAAATCGCTTCAAACCTCGAACGTGGAATTAATGGGTTCTGACCCCAGAGCTATCGAATTAAATCAGCGAGATAAAGCCCGTATCAGCGGATGCGCTGGCCACCCTTCCAGATTGCGGTCGCGCGGCCCTGTACGGGCATCCCATCGAAGGGGGTGTTGCCGGCATAGGCCGCCATCTTCTTGGCATCGACCTGCCAGGGCGTGCCGTCGTCGATCAGGATCAGGTCGGCTTCATAGCCCGGTTCGAGGCGCCCGGCGTCGAGGCCGAGCAGGCAGGCGGGGGTCGCCGCCAGCATGTCGAACAGGCGCGCGGGCGTGACGTGGCCGTCGCGAACGAGCTGGAGCCCCATCGCGAGCAGCGTTTCGGCGCCCGCCATGCCGGGCTGCGCTTCGGCGAAGGGCAGGCGCTTGTCCTCGGGGCCGCGCGGGTCGTGGCCCGACGACAGGACGTCGATCGTGCCGTCGGCGACCGCGGCGAGGCAGGCGCGGCGATCGTCCTCGCTGCGCAGCGGCGGCGACAGGCGCGCGAAGGTGCGGAAATCGCCGATCGCGGTGTCGGAGAGGAAAAGGTGGGCGGGGGTGATGCCGCAAAGAACGGGCAGGCCCTTTGCCTTTGCGGTGCGGATCAGGTCGAGTCCGCGCGCGTCGTCACCTGCCGGAAATGGACGGGCGCGCCGGTTTCCTCGACGAGCGCGAGGTCGCGGGCGATCGCCATCGCCTCGGCGATCGCGGGCGCCGAGGCGAGGCCGAGGCGGGTCGCCATCTCGCCGTCGGTCGCGACTGCGCCAGTGGTCAGCCCCTCGTCCTCGGCATGGATGATCGTGACAAGGCCGAGCGAGGCGGCGTAGCTTAGCACACGGCGCATGACGCCGCTGTCGGCGATGCGGCCGCGCCCGGTCGCGACGGCGCGCGCGCCCGCCTGTTTCATCAGGCCGATTTCGGCGAGTTCCTTGCCCGCGAGACCCTTGGTTGCGGCGGCGAGGGGGTGGACCCAGAGGTCGGGCTTGCCGCCCTTCGCTGCGCGCTCGACGAGGCCGGCGCCGTCGAGCGGGCCGCTGTCGGGCATCAGCGCGGCGCGGGTGATTCCGCCGAAATGAAAGGCGGGCTTGTCGGTCGCGAAGACGCCGAGGTCAATGATGCCGGGGGCAAGCCACTGACCCTTGGCGTCGAAGACTTCCGTTCCCTCCGGCGTATCCGAGGGATCCAGCGCCGCGATGCGGCCGCCCTCGACGAGCAGGCTGACATTTTCGCCGCCGAGCAGGCGCGCGTTCGCGATCAGAAGCGGGTTCAGTTCCATCCCGGCACTCCCCGCTTGCGGCGCGTCAATATGTCGAGGCACGCCATGCGGACGGCGACGCCCATTTCGACCTGCTCGGTGATCGTCGAGCGCGCAGGGTCGTCGGCGATGCTGCTGTCGATCTCGACCCCGCGGGTTCATCGGGCCGGGGTGCATGACGATCGCCTCGGGCTTCGCCTTTTCGAGCCGTTTCGGAGTGAGGCCGTAGAGGGCGTGATATTCGCGCGCGCTGGGCAGATAGGCGCCGTCCATACGCTCGTTCTGGAGGCGGAGCATCATTACGACGTCGGCGCCGGCGATCCCCTCGTCCATGTCGGTGAAGGTGGTCACGTGCATCCGCTCCATCGCGGGCGGGGTGAGCGTCGGCGGTGCGACGACGCGCACTTCGTTGCCGAGCAGGGTGAGCGCGAGGATGTTAGAGCGCGCGACACGGCTATGGAGAACGTCGCCGCAGATCGCGATCGTGAGCCCCTCGACGCGGCCGAGGCGGCGGCGGATGGTGAGCGCGTCGAGCAGGGCTTGCGTCGGATGCTCGTGGCGGCCGTCGCCCGCGTTGAGCACGGGGCAATCGACCTTGTCGGCGATCAGCTGGACCGCGCCCGAACTGGCATGGCGGATGACGATCGCGTCGGCGCGCATCGCATTGAGCGTCATCGCGGTGTCGATCAGCGTCTCGCCTTTCTTCACGCTCGACTGCGCGGCGTGCATGTTGACGACGTCGGCGCCGAGCCGTTTGCCTGCGATTTCGAACGACAGCAAAGTACGCGTCGAATTCTCGAAAAAGGCGTTGATGATCGTCAGGCCCGCGAGCCGGTCGTCATGCTTTGTCGCGCCGCTGCGGTTGAGGTCGACCCATTCTTCGGCGGCGTCGAGGACGTAGCTGATCTCCCATGGGGTGAGCGGGGCGATACCGGTGAGATGGCGATGGCGAAAGGCATCGCCGCCGGGCGGATAGTCGCTGGCGGGTCGGGTGGTTGCGCTTGTCATTAAAGCCGAGCGTTTAGGTGGCGGCGCTCAAATAGGCAAGCGCCGAGGCGAGCCACGGTTGCAATATTCCGAGCCACCAGAGGACGAGCAGAAGGATGTCGAGCCAGAGCCAGATCAGCATCCAGGTCATAAAGGGCTGCTTGCGCGTCTTGTGGCGGACGAGGCGCGCGGCGAGGACGGTGCCGAAGGCGCCGCCGAGGAAGGCCCAGAGGAGCAGCGTCGATTCGGGTATGCGGCGCACGGCCGCTTCGGCGCGGCGCTTGTCGGCGACCATCAGGCCGAACGCGATGCCGTTGGCGGCGGCGAGCCAGTAGGCGATATATTCGGTCAAGCGCGCGTCGCCATCAGCGTGTCATCGCGTCGATCGCGCCCTGCAGGATGAACGCCGCGGCGGCGCTGTCGACGCGCTCGGCACGTTTGGCGCGGCTGACGTCGGCGGCGATCATCGCGCGCTCGACCGCGGCGGTGGACCAGCGTTCGTCCCAGAGCAGGAGCGGCAAATCAAGCGGTGCGAGGTTGCGCGCGAAGGCGCGGGTGCTCTGCGTGCGCGGGCTGTCGCTGCCGTCCATGTTCAGCGGCAGGCCGACGACGAGGCCGACGATGCTGTGTTGAGAGATCAGCGCCTTGAGCCTTTCGAGTCGACCGAGAATTTCTTGCGGATGATCGTCTTGTCGGGGGTCGCGAAGCTCCAGTTCGCATCGCAGAAGGCGACGCCGATGGTTTTTGTGCCGACGTCGAGGCCCATGAGGCGGCCGCCGCCGGCGAAATGGACGGCGAAATCAGGGGCGGCGGTGGTGATCATCACGGCCTCTCTACCCGCTCGTGTCGAGCGAAGTCGAGACACCGTGAGGGCATGGCTCCCCGATGGGCATCTCGACTTCGCTCGATGCGAACGGAATCAGGTTTTCGGTGCCGCAGCTACCGGGGCCGTCGAAGGCGTGGGCGGAGCGATGGGCGCTGCTGCGGGCGGCACGGGCGACGGCTTGCCTTCGTATGTCGCGAGGCGGCGTAGCACGTCGGCGCGGACATTCGCCCAGAAGAGGGTGATGTCGAAGACGTGATAATTATTGCCCGGCAGCACATATTCGGGCGCATAATCCTTTGCCACCTCGGCATTGCCGATCATCAGCAGCCCCCGGTCGTCGTCGCAGCGCGCGCCGATCCGCTGCGCGATGAGGGTGCCGGCCTTGAAGCCTTCGCTCGGCTTCAGCGTGCCGATATTCGCGTCTGCCGCCGCGGCGACGTCGATGGTGCCGGTCAGCGGGTTGGTGCAGAGCATCCGTGTACCGGCGCGCGGGCGGCCATCGAAACCGATCGTGCCGTCATAGGCGTCGAGCACCATCTGCGGGTCGGCAGGCTCGGCGAAGCTGACCCACGACAGCACGCAACCCTTTTCCTCGGCGCCGGCACGCGGGGAGGCCGAGCCCGGCAAGGTCGGTCTCGACGCTGATCGGCCAGCCGATGACATAGGCGGCGACGATGCGCCTGGCGAGCGGCGTGCCCGCGATCCGGTTCTTGAGCAATGTGGTGAGGTGCAGCGCGCCCTGGCTGTGGCCGGCGAGGATGATCGGCTTATTCTTCGGCTGCGCGGCGAGGAAGGCGTCGAAGGCCAGTTCAACGTCGCGATAGGCGGCGTCGATCGCCTTGCCCGCGGTGACACGGTCGGTCGCGAGGAAGGCGCCGAGTGTCGCCTGGCGGTAGCGCGGCGCCCAGACCTCGCCCGCATCGCCGAACGCACTCGCCATGCCCTGCATGAAGAGCTTGGCGCGGTAGTTGGCGTCCGCATCGTCCAGCGGAGCGTTCCAGCTCGCCTTGCTGTAATAGCTTGTCGGGTGGACGAAGAAGATGGCGGCGTCGCCCTTGGGCGGGGTTTCGTTCGCTACAGCCGCGGGCGTTGCGGCGTTGGCGCGCGGCACCAGCCGGTCGCGGCTGGCCGCCTCGGCGCTGTCGGGTGCGCGTTCGGCGCCGCCCTCTGCGGGCGGACGCCAGTCGGACGGGTCGTTTTCGAGGCCCGGGCGCGCAAACCACATCGCCGGATCGTCATAGGCGTTGGGCGCGGCGGCCGCTTGTTCGACGAATTCGGTGCTGGGGACGAGCGCCATGCGCCCGAACCAGCCGGGATTGAGCTGATAAGCGACGCCAAAGCCGAAGATGATGAGGATGATGGCAGCGATGATGTAGAGGAATTTGCGGGCCAAGCGGCGCTCCATGGGGAGGGGATTCACGGGCTTCTCTAGCCGTTCGAGGCTAGCCCTTCAAACAACTCGTCGCCCTGAACTTGGTTCACAGTCCATGGCCCGCCGTTTTTCCTGAGGCGGAACGTCGATCGGGGGGCTGGCCATGGATGCTGAAACAGGTTCAGCATGACGAGATTAGGAAGTAGATATTGGGCATGACCGACGCAGCCGCAACCGGCGCCCCCGCCGATTCGCCCCGCATATTGTCCGGCGCCTCCGCCCGACTCGACGACAGCGATCCGCCCTGGCCGCTGCGCCCGTGGATCATGGCGGCGATCTGCGCCGCCGCGGGGCTCGCCTTTCACCTGCTCATCGACCATCATTATGACGATGCGCTGGCGCATTGGCGGAGCGCGCTGGCGACGGGCGTCGCGGCGGCGACGGTGGTGTTCGTGCTGGGCGTCGAGCTGCGTCGCTGGCACTGGGCGCTGGGCTTCGCGCTCGGCTGGGGGGTGATCCTCGGGCTGATCGCATGGCGGACGGCGGCCTATAATATTCAGGGCAACCCGGTCGAATGGCCCTTCTGGTCGGGGATGCTCGCGGTGTTGGTCGCGACGCCGCTGTTCCAGACGCGGCGTGACGTCGCGCCAGACGGGCGGTTCTGGAAGCTGTGGCAGATGTCGTACGAGCGATTGCACAGCCATGCGTGGACCGATGCGGTGATCGGCGCAGCGAGCCTGGCATTCGTCGGGATCGCCTTTCTGCTGACGGTGCTGATCGGCCAGATGTTCAAGCTGATCGGGATCAATCTGATCTTCGACCTGCTCAATGACGAATGGTTCGGCTGGATGCTCGCGGGCACGGCGTTCGGCGGCGCGGTCGGGCTGCTGCGCGAGCGTGACAGGCTGGTGGCGACGCTGCAGCGGCTGGTGATGATCGTGCTCGCGGTGCTGGCGCCGGTATTGGCGGTGGCGCTGGTGCTGTTCCTGCTCTCGCTGGCGGGAACGGGGCTGCAAAAGCTTTGGGATTCGGGCTTTTCGACCGCGGCGGTGATGATGGCGGTGGCGGCTTTCGCGGTGCTGCTCGCCAATGCGGTGATCGGCAACGGCAGCGACGACCGCGCGACCAATCCGGCGCTGCGCTGGGCGGCGCCGGTGCTCGCGGTTGCGGTGCTGCCGCTGGCGGGGATCGCCTTTTATTCGATGCATTTGCGCGTCATCCAATATGGCTGGACCCCCGAACGTATCTGGGGCGTGATCGCCGCGATGATCGCGCTCGCTTATGGTGTCGTCGGGCTGTGGGCGGTGGTGAAGGGGCGGCGCGATTTCGAGGACCTGCTGCGCCCGTTGCAGCAGAAGCTGGCGATCGGGCTGGCGCTGCTGGCGCTGTTTCTGGCGCTGCCGATCCTCGATTTCGGGGCGATTTCGACGCGCGATCAGGTCGCGCGGCTGAAATCGGGCGCGACCGAGGTCGAAAAGTTCGACTGGGCGGCGCTGGCGTTCGATTTCGGCCCGAGCGGGCGCGCCGCGCTGACGGAGTTGGCGCGGTCGCCGCAGAAGCTGCGCGCCGATGCGGCGAAAGCGGCGCTGGAGGCCAGGAATCGCTGGGATCTGACGGGGCCGCAAGGCGCCGTTCCGATGCGGCCGCTGGCCGAGCGGCTGCGCGTCCTGCCCGCGGGACGGCCGCTGCCGCCCGAGGCGCTCGAGCGGGTCGGAGGCACCTATATGTGCGCGCGCGGGGCGTGCGTCGCGGTGTGGCTCGACGACGACCGCATCGGCGTGCTGGGACAGAACGCGCCGGGCGACGACATCAATTTCGATTTCGTCACGCGCAACCCCGAGGGGCGCTGGTTCCAGGGCGATCGCGCGGCAGGCAACGTGCCGGACGCCAAGGTCGACCTGTCGAAGGCCGAGGTTGCGCTCGAAACGGTGCAGCAACGGCGGATCACCGTCGACGGGGTGCCCGAATCCGGCACTTTCGACTAGGCACCGCTTGAAGCGCGTCGGACGGGATGCTAGCGGCGCTGCTTCTCCCGATAAGGCGACACTTATGGCAATCGATCAGGCAACAGTCAGGAAAATAGCGTCGCTGGCGCGCATCGCGATCAGCGATGCCGAAGCCGCCGCGATGGAAGGCGAACTCAACGGCATTTTGGGCTGGGTCGAGCAACTCGGCGAAGTCGATGTGACCGGGGTCGAGCCGATGACCGCAGTGATCCCGAACACGCTGCGGCTGCGCGACGATGTCGTCGACGCCGACCCGCTGACCGGCGGCAACCGCCGCGACGATATTCTCGCCAATGCGCCCGCGCCGCAGCACGGCTTTTTCGGCGTTCCCAAGGTAATCGAATAATGACCGATCTTACGAACCTGACCGTCGCGCAGATCCGCGACGGGCACCGCGCGGGCGATTTCAGCGCCGTCGAGGTTGCCGAGGCGTTCAACGCCAATGTCGCGGGCGCGAAGGCGCTGAACGCGTTCATCGTCGAGACGCCGGAGCATGCGCTGGCGGCAGCGAAACAGGCCGATGCCGATCGTTCGGCGGGCGCCCTGAAGCCGCTGTCGGGCGTGCCGATCGGGATGAAGGACCTGTTCGCGACCAACGGCGTCCAGACGACCGCCGCGAGCCATATGCTCAAAGGCTTCGTCCCTCGCTATGAATCGACCGTTTCGCAGAAATTGTGGGACGCGGGCTGCGGCATGCTCGGCAAGCTCAACCTCGACCAGTTCGCGATGGGGTCGTCGAACGAAACGAGCTATTTCGGCAACGTCATCAGCCCGTGGAAACGCAAGGATGGCGGCAATGCCGCGCTCGCGCCGGGCGGGTCGTCGGGCGGTTCGTCGTCGGCGATCGCGGCGCGGCTGTGCCCCGCGGCGACGGGAACCGACACCGGCGGCTCGATCCGCCAGCCCGCGGCCTTCACCGGCACGGTCGGCATCAAGCCGACCT
>JACDQN010000332.1 GCA_015657575.1 Sphingopyxis sp. | reverse complement strand
TCGATCGACAGCCCCTTCATCAGTACGTCCATCGTCGAAAAGGTCGCAATGCCCGCGCAGGCGATCAAAAAGGGGATGAGCGGGGAAGGCGAATCGGGGCGCATGGTGGAGGCTGTACCTTTCCTTCTCCCCTTGGGGGAGAAGGATATGGAGCCTTGCCGCGAAGCGGCCAGGCGGAGTTGGATGAGGGTGAGCGGCGCGTTGCGCCGCGCGAGCCTGCGGCTCGCATACCCCTCACCCAGCTTCGACTAGCGAGCAAGCTCGCAAGTCTTCACAACCCTCTCCCTCAAGGGGAGAGGGAGGGTCACCGAAACGTCGCCTGTCCGGCGCCGTCGATGTTGAGCTTTTGCCCCGAGCAATAGGGGTTCGCGCCCGAGACGAACCAGACGACCGCAGCAGCGACGTCCGCAGGGACGGCAACGCGGCCGAAGGGCATCTTGCTCGCGAGATGGTGGATATCGTCGTTGCCGGTGACGGCGCGCGACAGCTTTTCGCCCATGTCGCTGACGGTGAGCGCCGGGGCGACGATGTTGACGCGGACGCCGTTCTTGAGCTCCTCTTTCGCCAGCGTGATCGCGAGCGCTTCGCCCGCGGCCTTCGCCATCGTGTAGGGCGCGCCGTTCGGGGCGTTGTGCAGCGTCGCGATGCTCGAGATGACGATGATGTCGCTGCGGGCGTGGGTGCGGAGCTGGGGGAGCGCGAGGCGCGACAGGCGGTGCGGGCCGGCGGCGTGAACGGCGAAGAGCTTGTCGACTTCCTCGGGGCTCGTGTCGGCGACCGATTGCCCACGGCTGGCGATGCCGGCGTTGTTGACGAGGATCGATATCGGGCCGAAATCGGCCTCGACCGCAGCGACCATCGCGGCGCAGGCGGCTTCGTCGGTGACCGAGGCCTGATAGGCCTTCGCCTTGCGGCCCAGCGCCTCGATGGCGGCGACGGTTTCGGCGGCGGCATCCGCGCCGCGCGTGTAGTTCACCGCAACGTCTGCGCCCGCTTCGGCGAGGCCGATCGCGATGCCGCGGCCGATGCCGCGCGAGGCGCCGGTGACGAGCGCGACGCGCCCCGCAAGGTTCATGTCGGCCATGTCTCTCTCCCTCTCCCTAGTCCATCAGTTCGTTATAGATATCGTCGTCGCTGCGGCTCGCGGCGTTGCGCCATTTCGGCGCGGCCGCGCGATTGAGGACGCGGCCTTCGGCGTCGAGGATCGCGACGGTCGGCGTGCCCTTGATCCGGAAGCCGAAACGGGCCGGCACATCGGGGTTTCGGCCGAGGCCGCGGACATGCGGCATGCCGATGTCGGCATAGACGATCTCGTAGCGGTCGCGGACGGGTGCGAAGCGATCGGCAGCAAGCAGGTTCGCGAGCCAGGCGCTGTCGTGGCATTCGTTCGCGCCCATGACGAGGAGCACGCGTTTGCCGGAGCTTCGGGCCGTGGCGAGCGCGGCGTCGATCTGGGCGATCGGATCGGCGGCGGGATCGAAGGCGTCGCCTTTATAGGGGTCGGCGAAGCCGGGAATCGTGCGCGTTTCGAAGGCCGATACCGAGGCAAGCGGCAGCATCATGGTGGCGAGGGCGAGGGCAAGTCTGCGCGTCATAGAAGAACGATAGGTTTTGCATGACGTTTCCGTCAACGTCAGTTAGCTTCCTTTCATGAGCTGGAAAAAAGAGACGGACGAGCTCGCGGCTCGGCGCATGATGGCCGAGAAGATGGGCGGGGAAGAAAAGGTCGCGCGCCAGCACAGTCGCGGCAAGATGGACGCGCGGGCGCGGCTGGCGGGCATCGTCGACGCGGGCAGTTTTCGCGAGATCGGCAAGATCGCGGGGCGCGGTAAATATGGCGCCGACGGTGAACTCGAAGACCTGGCGGCGTCGAACTTCATTTTCGGGCGCGCGAATGTGAACGGCCGGCCGGTCGTCGCCTCGGCGGATGATTTCACCGTGCGTGGCG
>JACDQN010000331.1 GCA_015657575.1 Sphingopyxis sp. | reverse complement strand
GGCGAACCGGAGCCGCGCCGCCCGGCGCGGGCGCCGCGCCCGCACCCGCTTCGGGCACGCGCAGGCGCAAATGGCCGTCGGGCGACACCGCGTCGACGTCGGCGTCGATCGCCCGTCCCAGCGCCTCGCCGGTGAGCGGCGCATAGCGCCCCGCCGCAATGCCCGCGCGGATCGCGACGGCATAACGCTTGCCCGTCTCGGGATAGACATAGTCGCGTTCGAGCAGCGCGGCATATTTCTCGGCGATCGCATCGGCGCTCGCCTCGTCGGCGGCGAGCGCCGGCGGCGGCGCTATCACGGGTGCGGCGACCATCGCGGCGGCAAGCAACAGCGCGGGTAAAAGACGCGAAGCACGAATCATTATCAACTCCATCCAACCCCGGCCGGATCGAAGTGTATCATGGATACAATACAGATCAACTACATTTGTAGTCGCTATTTCTTGCGCGCCAACCAGACCAGCGCGACGCCGACCACCGCCAGCACAACGCCGTTGCGCGTCCATATGCGATCGCCGAGCATGAAGCTGTCCGCCGGCCAGCGCACGATATCGAGCCCCTGCAATATCCACAGCCCGCCCATCAGGATCGCCGCGACTCCGACGATCGCCATGATGCCTTTCAATGCCGCCATGCCCGCTCTCCCCTATCGGCCCTGCAGTCCGATCAGCGGCCGCAGCCAGCCGATATTGCGCCCGATCCGGTAGAAAAGCCAGCAGCCCAGCGTGGTGGTCGCGATCAGGATCAGGAAGGACGGCAGCGCCGCCGCATCGGCTTTCAGCAGATACCAGCCGACGACGACGATGATCGTCTGGTGGACGATGTAAAAGGGGAAAACCGCCTCGGCGAGCATCGTGCGCTGGGGATGGTCGCGATTCCACCAACGGTCGGCGATCCCGAGCAGCGCCACGATCGTCGCCCAACCCTGCACCTGCCGCGCCAGATGGTACATCAGGATCGCCCAGCCGGGCGCGCGAATATCGCCCGGCCAGGTCCATTCGACCCACGCGATCGGCGCGAAGCCGATCAGCGCCAGCACCGCGGCAAGCTTCCAGCAGCGCGCGACCGCCTCGAACAGCACCGGCCGCACGCGCAGCAGCCAGCCGATGGCGAAAGCGGTCAGATAGTGAAGATGCGACGGCCCGTCGTCGAAGAGCGCGTGTGTTTCGTCATGATCGGGAAAAGCCGCGTAGATCGCGATCCAGACGAGCATCGGCAGGACAAGCAGGCGCCATCCGCCAAGCGCCGCCGCAACCCTGTCGGCGATCCGCATCCGCGCGGTTTCGGGGATCAGCGCGAGCAGCAGCGCCGCGAGCATCGTGTAGACCCAGAGGTAAACGACGAACCACAGATGCTGCCAGGTCGGCAGCGCGATGCCGTCGATGAACTGGGAGCCGAAATAATCGTGCAGCCAGAAATGCAGAAAGCCATGGGGGTAGCCATGTTGCCCGGCAAGGTCGATCCAAGGCTGCGGCGGAATGATGAAGACGACCGCGAAAAGCAGCGGGATCAGCAGCCGCGCGCTCCGCGACCGCGCAAAGGCACTGCTCCCGCCCAGCTTCGCGAACAGCGCTGCGCTGGCGTAGCCCGAAACGAGAAAGAGCAGCGCCAGCCGCCAGCCGTTGGTCGCGAGCATCGGGATCGTGACCCAGTCGATCGGCTCGGCAATCTTCACATGCCAGCCCCACGGCACGAAATACATGCCGATGTGATAGAGGATCAGCAGCGCGAACGCCCCGATCCGGAGCCAGTCCATGCCGAAATGGCGTCCGCCGGTCATGCCAGTGATCCCCCCTCCCTCGTCATCCCGGACTTGATCCGGGATCCAGACACCATCGCGCAAATGGATCCCGGATCAAGTCGGGATGACGATGAGGGATATGCTAGCTCAACACCCGCCAAGCCAGCTCCGCAAACTCGCACAGCAACGGCCGCGTATCGCGTGGGTCGATAATATCCTCGACCCCGAATTTCTCCGCCGTCCGGAACGGCGAGCGTACGCGGTTGAGCCGCTCCCTGATCGCCTCCAGATGCGCCGCCGGGTCTTCGGCCGCCTCGAGCTCGCTCTTGTACGCGACCTCGACCCCGCCCTCGATCGGCAGGCTGCCCCAATCGCCCGAGGGCCAGGCGAAGCGATACTGGAAACGCTCGGCGTTCGACATCGCGCTCCCCGCGATCCCGTAAGCGCGCCGCACCACGACCGACGCCAGCGGCACCGTCGCGCGGTAGATCGCGTTCATCGCCTGCACGCCGTACCGGATCGTCCCCGTCCGCTCAGCCTCGCCGCCGATCATGAAGCCCGGATTGTCGACCAGATGAACGATCGGCAACCGGAACTGGTCGGCGAGCTTGACGAAGCGCTCTGCTTTCTCGCTCGTCTTCGCATCCCACGACCCGCCGAGGTACGACGGATCGCTCGCGAGCACCGCGACGGGATAGCCGTCGAGCCGCGCAAAGGCGGTAATCACCGCCCGCCCCCAGCGCGCACCCATTTCGAAGAAACTGCCCTGGTCGAACACCGCATTCGCGATGCGCCGCATCGAATAAACCTGCTTGGCCTCGCGCGGGACGACCGACAGCAAGCTCTCGTCACGCCGGTCGACCGGATCGCTGCATTCGGTGCGCAAGGCCCGATCGTGGATCGACGACGGCAGGTACGACAGGAACCGCCGCGCCGCCGCAAAGGCCTCGGCCTCGCTCGCCACCTCGTCGTCGACGACACCGTTGCGCGTATGCACGTCGACCCCGCCCAGTTCCTCGCGATCGAGCGTATCGCCGATCGCCGCCGCGACCGCCGGTCCTGCCGCGAACAGCTGCGACAGCCCGCGCACCATCACGCTGTAATGGCTCGCCACGACGCGCGCCGCACCAAGCCCCGCAGTCGGCCCGAGCGCCAGCGCCACCACCGGCACCGTGTCGAGATTGGCGATGATCTGGTCCCAGCCCGGAACGTGCGGGATATAGGTATAGCCCATATCCTCCAGCGTCTTCACCGACCCGCCGCCGCCCGTGCCGTCGATCATGCGGATCAGCGGCAGGCGATATTCGTGCGCCATCGCCTCGCACTGCACGAATTTGCGGTGCAGCGCCGCATCGGCCGCGCCGCCACGCACGGTGAAATCATCCGCCGAGGCGACGCCGCGGCG
>JACDQN010000330.1 GCA_015657575.1 Sphingopyxis sp. | reverse complement strand
CATGGACGAGGTGATCTTCGAGGAATTCAAGGGCACGGGTAACTCGGAAATCGTGCTCGACCGCAAGGTCGCCGACAAGCGCATCTTCCCGTCGCTCGACGTCGGCAAGTCGGGCACCCGCAAGGAAGAGCTGCTCGTCGAGAAGGACAAGCTCAGCAAGATGTGGGTGCTGCGCCGCATCCTCATGCAGATGGGGACCGTCGACGCGATGGAATTCCTGCTCGACAAGATCAAGGGATTCGAAGACCAACGAGGATTTCTTCGACAGCATGAACCAGTAAGTGGGCGTCATGGCCGTCGTCGAACATGCGTTGCTTCCCGTGCGTGCGGGCAGCGAAGCGGCGTTCGAGGCGGCCTTCGCCGAGGCGCGGCCGCTGATCGAAGTATCGCCCGGCTTTCTGTCGATCAAAATTTTGCGGCCGACAGGAACCGGACAGCCTTATCTGCTGTTGGCAGAATGGCGGTCGATCGAAGATCATCGCGATGGATTTCGCCGATCGGATCGCTATCAGATGTGGCGGAACCTGCTGCACCCCTTTTATGACCCGATACCCGCGGTCAGCTATTTCGGAGACGCGCTGTGATTTTTGAAATGATGGCCCAGGCCGGATCGGCCGCCGCCGGCTTTGGCGGCCCCGCCGAGATGTGGGGCCATATCGTCAACGATTTTTCGAATATTACCGAGCCCGCGGCCTTCGCCACCTTTCTGCAGGTGCTGATGATCGACCTGGTGCTGGCGGGCGACAATGCGATCGTCGTCGGCGCGCTGGCGGCCGGCCTGCCCGCCGAGCAGCGCAAGAAGGTCATCCTGATCGGCGTGCTCGCGGCGCTGGTGCTGCGCATCGCCTTCGCCCTCGTCGTCACCCAGCTGATGCAGATCGTCGGGCTGATCTTCGTCGGCGGCCTGCTGCTGATCTGGGTCGCGTGGAAGATGTGGCGCGAGCTGCGCCATAGCGGCCAGTCGCACGGTTCGCCCGAGGTCGAAGGCGACGAGCATTCGGGGCTCAAGCCCGCCAAGAGCTTTGCCGGCGCCGCTTGGGCGGTTGCCATCGCCGACGTCAGCATGAGCCTCGACAACGTCCTCGCGGTCGCCGGCGCGGCGCGTGAGCATCCGGGCATCCTGATCGTCGGGCTGATCTTCGCGGTCGCGCTGATGGGCGTCGCGGCGAACATCATCGCCAAATATATCGAGCGTTACCGCTGGATCGCCTACATCGGGCTTGCCGTGATCCTCTATGTCGCGGTCAAGATGGTCTATGAAGGCTGGATCGATCCCGCGGTCGGGATCGGGACGCTGTTCGGCTGACCGATTTATCGGCCAAAAAATAGAAGGCCAGTCCCGCGAGGGGCTGGCCTTTTTGGTATCGACTCACCATCTCGGGCCTATGTCCGAGCTCCACATGACCCGCGTTGCCGTCGGCTGTGCCGACTATCCGGCGCTCGAAGCGCGGATCGCGAACTATGCGCAGGGCGGCGAGATCCGCTTTACGACGCGGTTCAAGCCGAAGCGCGCCGACGAGTTGATCGGCGGCAAACTCCATTTCATCGTGAAACATACGCTCGTCGCGCGCGTCGAAATCCTGCGCTTCGACGATCGCAGCGACGGCCGGATCGATATCGTCTGCGTCGCCGATCTCGAGCGGATCCATCCGCAGCCGAAACGCGCGCATCAGGGCTGGCGCTATCTCGCCGACGCCGATGCGCCGAAGGGAGTCGACGATGACAGCGGAGTCGGTGAACTGCCGCCCGAACTCTATCGCGAGCTGGCGGCGCTCAGCCTGATCTAGCTGGTGCGATGCTAGCCGGCTTGCGCCGCGAGCATCGCCGCCATTTTTTCCCAGACCTTGTTGATCGCCTTGAGTGGGCGAACCATCACCTTGAAATCGCTGATCTTTCCGTCATCGTTCCAACGGATGATGTCGACGCCGTTGATCTGGATGCCGTCGAGTTCGGTCTGGAATTCGAGCATCGCCTGATTGCCGTCGACGATCTCGCGCAGATAGCGGAAATCGTCGCCGCCGAGGACATGGCTCGCCGCGTGGAGATAGGCGAAGACCTTGTCGCGCCCTTCCTGCGGCGTGTGGACGACGGGCGAGTGGAACACCGCATCCTCCGCGAGAATGTCGCGCAGCGCCTGCGCGTCGCCGGCCTGCATATAGGCGTGCCAGGCGGCGACGCCTTCGCGCGCGCTCATGCGAGATGCTCGGCAAAGAAGGCCTTGGTGCGGCCGTCGGCGAGCTGCGCGCCCGCTTCGTCGCGACGATTGCCGCTCGTCGCGGCGAAACCATGGTCGAGCCCTTCGTAATCATGGAGGGTAACCTTCGGGTTCGGGTCGAGCCCTTCGTGCATCTTCGCTTGTGCCTCGGGGCTGACGAAATGGTCGGCGGTCGGGACGTGGAGCATGAGTGGATGTGCGATCGCGTGGCTTTCGTTCAGCATCTGGTCGATCATGACGCCATAATAGCCGACCGACGCGTTGATATCGGTGCGCGCCGCGGTCATATAGGCGAGGCGGCCGCCGAGGCAGAAGCCGACACAGCCGACTTTGCTCGCGCCTTGTGCATGGAGCCAGCGGATCGCGGCTTCGATATCCTTCACGCCGAGGTCGGCGTCATATTGCCCGAAATAGCCGAACGCCTCTTGCAACTCGGCCTCGACATCGGGATCGAGTTCGACGCCGGGAGCGAAGCGCCAGAAGATGTCGGGCGCGATCGCCAGATAGCCCTGCGCGGCCCATTCGTCGCACTTCTCGCGAATCCCGGCGTTCACGCCGAAAATCTCCGGGATGACGATGATCGCGCGCGACGAATCGGCGTCGGGACGCGCGACATAGGCGGGAATGTCGCCTTCGCCGTCGAGCGCGGGGATGGTGATGTTCGTCGCGGACATGGGAGGCTCTCCTGACTTGCTTATTCGTAGGGAAAGCGCGAAGCTAGCGGTCGTTATGGCGCGGCTCAAGCGCGTAAAAGGGGCGAAAGGCAAGGCGATGAAATTCAATATCGAGATCGATTGCACGCCGGAGGAAGCGCGGCGCCTGTTCGGGCTTCCCGACCTCGAGCCGCTGCACGACATCTACCTCAGCCGCGTCAAGGAGCTGATGGCGAAGGGGATCACCCCCGATATGGTGCAGCAGATGGTCAAGACCTGGGTGCCGATGGGCGGCAGCGGGCTGGAACTCGTCCAGTCGCTGCTCGGCCAGTTCGGGGGCGGGCTGATGGGCGGATCGTCGAAGTCCGGCGATGACGACAAGGGCGCCAAGGGACGCAAGAGCTGAACCACGATAGCGCAAGTGACACGATTTTTGCGCTGTCGAGCGGGATGCCGCCGGCGGCGATCGCGGTCGTGCGGATCAGCGGGCCCCGAGCTGGCGCAGCGCTGAACGCGCTGGCGGGCCGGTTGCCCGAACCGCGCCGGGCGTCGCTTGCCAGCTTGACCAATGGCGAGGGCGCCCCGCTGGATAGCGCGCTCATGCTGTGGTTTCCGGGCCCGGCGACGGCGACGGGCGAGGATCTGGCCGAATTGCATCTGCATGGCGGGCGGGCCGTGGTCGCGGCGGTTGCGGCGGCGCTGGGCGCTATACCGGGGTTGCGGCCGGCAGGCGCCGGCGAGTTTACGCGGCGGGCTTTCCTCAACGGGCGAATCGATCTGGCCGAGGCCGAAGGGTTGGCCGACCTGCTCGCGGCCGAGACCGAGAGCCAGCGCGTCCAGGCGCTGGGACATGCGAGCGGGCATGTGTCGCGGGTGATCGCGGGCTGGCAGGATCGGCTGCTCGCGCTGATGGCGGGCGCGGAGGCGGAGCTGAATTTCGCCGACGAGGATGACGTCGAAGTTGGCGAAAGTGTCGCGCAGCGTCTGATTTCGGGGATGGCTGTGCTGGCGGACGAACTGGGCGAATGGCTGGCGCGGCCAGCGGCGGAGGTGATTGCCGAGGGGCTGTCGGTGGTGATCGCGGGGCCGCCCAACGCCGGAAAATCGACCTTGATCAATGCCTTGGCGCAGCGCGAGCTGGCGATCGTGTCGCCGGTCGAGGGGACGACGCGCGACGTGATTGAAACGCCGCTCGCGCTCGATGGGATCGCGATGCGTTTTTCGGATACGGCGGGGATTCGCACGGAAGGTGCCGGAGAGATCGAGGCGATCGGGATCGACCGGGCGAAGGCGGCGGTCGAAGCGGCGGATATCCTGTTGTGGCTGGGGCCGCCGAAGGAGGCACCCGAGCATCCGCGCGCGATATTGATCGCCGCGCAAGCCGACCGCTGGCGCGGCGAAGCGGCGGCGGAGGCCGCGGCGGCGCATTGCGACCTGACGCTGTCGGCGGCGACCGGCGAGGGGATGGACAGGCTGCATCGCTCCATCGTCGATATGGCGCGAACCTTGTTGCCGCGCGAAGGCGAGGCCGCGCTGCGCGAGCGCCAGCGTGCGGCGCTTTTCGAAGCAAAACAATGGCTTGAGATCGATCTGGCGTCGCGCGAGGCGCACGATCTGATCCTTCTGGCCGAGCGGCTGCGGCTCGCCGCGACGGCGCTCGACCGGATTACGGGACGGACTGGTGTCGAGGATATGCTCGATACGTTGTTCGGACGGTTCTGCATCGGGAAATGATGTTTCACGTGGAACAGTGATGTTGTCCGAGGCTGGCGTGAGTATTTTTTCACACAAAGACACAAAGAGGGAGCGTTCGCCTGTGTCGCGACGCGCCCTCTTTGTGTCTTTGTGTGAGATTGATCGGCGCTACCCGCTGGTGGATTTGCGAGCTTGAATAGGGTAAGCGCGCGGCAATCATGCAGGATTCAGAAAATTTCGATGTCATCGTCGTCGGCGGTGGGCATGCCGGGACCGAGGCCGCCGCGGCCGCGGCGCGGCTCGGGGCGCGCGTCGCGTTGGTCAGCTTCGATCCGGCGCTGATCGGAACAATGTCTGCAACCCGGCGATCGGCGGGCTTGGCAAGGGCCATCTGATGCGCGAGGTCGATGCGCTCGACGGTTGGATGGCGCGCGCGGCGGACAGCGCGGCGATCCACTACCGGATGCTCAACGCCTCGAAGGGCGCCGCGGTGCAGGGGCCGCGCGTCCAGGCCGACCGCAAACTCTATCGCGAAGCCATCCAGGCGCTGCTTGCTGCGGAGGATGGCATCACCGTTGTGGCGGGCGAGGCCGCGGCGCTGGCGCTGACGGACGACGGCGCGCGTATCGCGGGGCTCGAGCTCGGAGACGGGACGATCCTGTCGGCGGATGCGGTGGTGCTCGCAACGGGCACTTTCCTCGGCGGACGGCTGTTCCGCGGCGAAGAACGGATGGAAGGCGGGCGCATCGGCGAGGCGGGCGCGCACCGGCTGGCGGAGCAGCTGCGCGCGGCGGATCTGCCGATGGCACGGCTCAAGACGGGTACCCCGCCGCGGCTCGACGGGCGAACGATCGACTGGGCGCGGCTCGAGGAGCAGGCGTCGGACAGCGCGGAGGGGGCAAGCTGGACCTGTTCCACGTGGAACAGCGATCGCACCGTGCCGCAAATCTTCTGCGCCATTACGCGGACCAACGGCGAATCGCACCGCATCATTGCCGAGAATTTGCACCGCTCGCCGCTGTTTACGGGCGCGATCGGTGCGGCGGGTCCGCGCTATTGCCCGTCGATCGAAGACAAGATCCACCGTTTTGCCGATCGCGACGGGCATCAGGTGTTTCTGGAGCCCGAAGGTCTCGATTCGGTCCTCGTTTATCCCAACGGCATTTCTACCTCGCTGCCCGCCGATGTGCAGCTTGCGATGCTGCGGACGATGGAGGGGCTCGAAACGGTCGAAATGATCGTGCCGGGCTATGCGGTCGAATATGATCATATCGACCCGCGTGCGCTCGACCGGAGCTTGCAAGTCCGCGCGATCGGCGGGCTCTATTGCGCGGGGCAGATCAACGGTACGACGGGCTATGAAGAAGCGGCCGCGCAGGGGCTGGTCGCGGGGGCCAATGCGGCGCTCCGCGTGCAGGCGCGCGCGCCGCTGATCCTCGACCGCTCGCTCAGCTATATCGGGGTCATGGTCGACGACCTGGTGCTGCAGGGGGTGACCGAGCCCTATCGCATGCTCACCGCGCGCGCCGAATATCGGCTGCGGTTGCGCGCCGACAATGCGGCGACGCGGCTCACCCCTCTCGGGATCGAACTGGGGCTGGTGCGTCCGGCGACGGCGAAGCTGTTCGCCGCGCGGCAGGCCGCGCGCGCGCGCGCCGCGGCACTGCTCGATGCGCCGGTCGCGACGGCGGACTATGGAACGGTCGGGCTCGCGATTCCCGGAGACGGCGTGGCGCGCAAGCGGATCGACTTGCTGCGCTATCCCGAGGCCACACTCGACACGCTCAGGACGCTTGCACCCGAACTCACCGGGATCGACGAGACGATCCTGGCCGAACTTGCCGAGGATGCGCATTATGCACCCTATATCGCACGGCAAGATGCCGAACTGCGCGCGCTCGCAGCGAACGAGGCGATCCTGCTCGATCCGGTGCTCGACTATGGCGCGATCGGCGGCCTGTCGCGCGAGATGGTCGAGCGGCTGAGCAAGGCGCGCCCCGAAACGCTGGGGCAGGCGTCGCGCATCGACGGGGTAACGCCGGCGGCGCTGACCGCGATCATGGTGCACAGCCGGCGGCGCGCGGCTTGAGCGTCAAATGCCGGTTTTTGCATATTTTCGCACAAAGACACAAAGAGGATAGCGTCCTCCGTATCTTGCGATTGGGAGAGTATATGACGCGCTCCCGCTGCACGGCGTTCGATTATTTGCCCGACGCCGGTCTTCCGGCGCGACGGCTTTGTCTATTTGTGTGAGAAACCGAATGGGAGGCTATGGTTTCGTCCATGACTATCCCTCATTGCACCAAATCGGAAATTTGGCTCGACGATCCAAAATGATGACGGAATGAGGGCGAGCGTTCGCGCGTCGGGATGATATGAGAGAGATGATGGCGACTTCGGTTCTGACAAGCGAGGAACAGGCGCGGGACTGGATTGGCGAGATCTTCGCGCCGAGCGATCGACAATGGAACCAGCTCGATCATTTCGCCGCCATGCTCGTCGCCGAGAATGAACAGCAGAATTTGATCGCGGCCTCGACGATCCCGACCTTGTGGGTACGGCATATCGCCGACAGCGCGCAGCTGCTTTCGCTCGATACGCGCGAAGGCGAGGGGCTCTGGGTCGACCTGGGGAGCGGGCCGGGGTTACCGGGGCTGGTTGTTGCGATCCTGAGCGACCGGCCGATGCTGCTCGTCGAATCGCGCAAGCGGCGCTGCGACTTTCTGCGCCGCGTCGCCGCCGAGCTGCACCTTGCGCATGTCGAGGTCGCCGAGGCGCCGCTCGAACGCGTGGCGACGCGCGCCGCGGCGACGATCAGCGCGCGGGCCTTTGCGCCGCTCGACAGGCTGATCGGCTTATCCACCCGTTTTTCCACCGAATCGACGCGCTGGCTGCTGCCAAAGGGTCGAAATGCGGTTAAGGAACTGGCGTTGCTGCCGGAGGCATGGCAGAGAATGTTCCACGTGGAACAGAGCCGCACCGATGCCGAAAGCCAGATTCTGGTGGGGCGGGGCCAGATCGGCGCAAAACAGCGAGGAAAGCGATGATCCGTATCGCCGTGGCGAACCAGAAGGGCGGGGTCGGCAAGACGACGACGGCGATCAATCTGGCGACCGCGCTTGCGGCGACGGGCTGGCGCACGCTGATTATCGACCTCGATCCGCAGGGGAATGCGTCGACCGGGCTCGGCATCAAGCAGGCACAGCGTGAATTTTCGAGCTATGAGCTGCTGCGCGGCGACGCGCCGCTCGCCGATTGCGCGGTGCCGACCGCAGTGCCGCGGCTCGACATCGTTCCGGCGACGGTCGACCTGTCGGGAGCCGAAATCGAGCTGATCGAATTCGCCGACCGCCTCCACCGCCTCGAACAGGCGCTGACCGGCGCCGAAGCGGGACAGTGGGATATCTGCCTGATCGACTGCCCGCGTCGCTCGGCATGCTGACGCTCAATGCGCTGATCGCGGCAGAATCGCTGATCGTGCCGTTGCAGTGCGAATTTTTCGCGCTCGAAGGATTGAGCCAGCTGCTGACCACGGTCGAGCGGGTGCGTGGGCGCTTCAACCAGAAATTGTCGATTCTGGGTGTCGCGCTGACGATGTTCGACCGCCGCAACCGGCTGACCGATCAGGTGTCCGACGATGTCCGCGAAGTGCTCGGCCCGGTGGTGTTCGACACGGTGATCCCGCGCAACGTCCGGCTGTCCGAAGCGCCGAGTCATGGCTTGCCGGCGCTGATCTATGATCACCGCTGCGCCGGGTCGGCCGCCTATATCGCGCTCGCCCGCGAACTGATTGCCCGGCTCCCCGATATTCGTAAGGCGGCATAAATGTCTGATAATAAAGAAGAAACTGGAGGGGGTCCGGCGCGCAAAAAGCCCTCGGGGCTGGGGCGCGGGCTCAATGCGCTGTTTGGGGATGTCGCGGTCGAGGCGCCGTGCTCGCGACGCCCGGGGTGCCGCGAAGACCGCCGCTTCGGCGAGCGGCGATT
>JACDQN010000329.1 GCA_015657575.1 Sphingopyxis sp. | reverse complement strand
GGCGGCGAAAAGTAAGAAAAGCCCTCCTCGCCGTCATCCCCGGACTTGATCCGGGATCCATGACGCCCGCGCAGAAATGGATCCCGGATCAAGTCCGGGATGACGAAGGTTGGTATCGAGGCGCGCGGGAGTGGGACAGCGAAGTCAAAACAGTTGCCAAAGACAACGCAACCGGCAAGAATCGCGCGAAATAGAAACCATGCAGGACGACCGAATGATTTTAGCCCCGACGCTCAGCGCCGACGCCGAGCTTGTCCGCGCGTCCGACTATGCCGCCTGGTCGAAAGCGGCGCGTGCCGCTGACGTCAAATCGGGGATGCAGGCGTGGCGCGACGCCGACGAAAGCCGGCACTTTGATCATAAGGCGATCCGGGCGCGGCTCGAAAAGCTCCGCAAGCTGTCGGCGGGGGGTGACGTCAAGGGGCTGCTGTTCGTCCTCAACGAGGGCATCCACGGCAATATCGACGGCATGGGGGCCGAACGCCTCTATCAGAAGGCACGCTTCGGCACGAAGAAGCTGATCGAGGCCTATGTCGCCGAGGTCGTTGCCGCGCTCGACAAGATCGCCGCCTCGCGCAGCATTCCGCGCGAGGAGAAGCGCGACTTCTTTCGCCGCGCGCAGCATTGTTACGGCCGTTCGGCGCTGCTGCTGTCGGGCTCGGGCAGCTTCCTTTTCTTCCATGTCGGCGTCGTGAAAGCCCTGTGGGAGCAGGGCGTGCTGCCGAACATCCTCGCCGGATCGAGCGGCGGGTCGATCGTCGCGGCGATCGTCTGCACACGCAAGGACGCCGACGTCGGCCCCTTCCTCGACAGCAAACGCCTCGCCAATCCCGCGCGCGACCCCGAAATGAAGCGCCTCGCGCCCGACGAAGTGCGCGACCGGCTCGCCGAACTGATCCCCGACCTGACCTTTCAGGAAGCTTACGAGATCAGCGGTCGCCATCTGAACGTCTCGGTTGCCCCCGCGGAAAAATATCAGAACGGCCGCCTCCTGAACGCGATCACCGCGCCCAATGTGCTGATCCGCGAGGCGGTGCTGGCGTCGTGCGCGGTCCCCGGCGTCTTTCCGCCCGTCATGCTGATGGCGCGCGACGAGGACGGCAACCGCGTTCCCTATCAGCCCGACCGGCGCTGGGTCGACGGATCGGTGACGCACGACATTCCGACCAAGCGGCTCGAACGCCTGTACGGGGTCAACCACCATATCGTGAGCCAGGCGAACCCGCTCGCGCTGCCCTTCGCGACCGATACGCGCAAGCAGATGGCGCCGATCGAGGCCATTCAACATGCGTCGATCGCGACCTTCAAGGCGTGGCTCAACGCCAATATGATCATCTTTCAGAAGCCGCTCGAATGGGTGCCGCCCTTGAACAGCCTCGCAAACATGGCGCGTTCGGTGATCAACCAGGAATATACCGGCGACATCAACATCATCCGCCCGCCCAAATTCTGGTCGCCGACCAAGATCCTGAGCGACCTCGCGCAGGACGACATCGACGAACTGATCGACACCGGCCAGCGCACCGCCTGGCCGAAGGTCGAGATGGTGCGGACGCAAACCGCGATCAGCCGCGCGCTCGACGCCATCCTGGCAAAGATCGACAAGGGCGGCGACGACGGCCCCGGCCACCGCAGCTCGGCGCTGAAGAAGGCGGTTCGCTGACATGCCGGCGCTGACGCTGCCGGCCGGGTCGGCCGGCGCCGGCGCCAGGCTGCACGTCACCCATTGGCTCCCCGATGGCCTGCCCAAGGCGGTGGTACTGCTCGCGCACGGTTATGCCGAGCACGCCGGACGCTACCAGCATGTCGCCAAGCGGCTGACCGATTCGGGCTATGCGGTTTACGCCGTCGACCATTGGGGGCACGGCCAATCTGATGGCGAGGGCGGTTTCGTTCCGCGCTTCTCGGCCTTCACCGACGGGATGGCCGAATTGCTGACGCTGGTCGAGGTCAATCACGGCGACGTGCCGCGCCTGCTACTCGGGCACAGCATGGGCGGGCTCATCTCGACGCTGTTCCTGATCGAGCGGCAGCAGGCCTTCACCGGCGCCGCGCTCTCGGGGCCGGCGATCGTGCCCGGCGCGCCGCCGTCGCGCTTTACCGTCTGGATCAGCCGCTTTCTCTCGCGCTTCTTCCCGCGTCTCGGTGTGCTGTCGCTCGACGCCAACGGGGTTAGCCGTGACCCCGCGGTGGTCGCCGCCTATCTCGCCGACCCGCTCGTCTATACCGGCAAGATCGGCGCGCGGCTGGGCAAGGAGTTCATGGACGCGATGGCGGCGGCGCAAGCCGGAGCGCCCAAAATTATGCTGCCCATTATGTTCCAGCACGGCGAACAGGACAGCCTCGCGTCGCTCGCGGGCTCGCAATATCTGTTCGATCATGTGTCGTCGGCCGACAAGACGCTGAAGATCTATCCCGGCCTGTTCCACGAAATCTACAACGAACCGGAACAGGGTGCGGTGCTCGATGATTTGATTGGCTGGTTCGATGCGCATGTGGTGCGGCTATAATAACGCCCTCCCCTTCAGGGGAGGGCAGCGAGACTTGCCAGCTTGCTGGCTTAGTCGCAGCGGGTGGGGGCCAGCGGCCTTACGCTATGCTGCGGACCCCCCACCCCCAACCCCTCCCCTGAAGGGGAGGGGCTTTAGGAAGTCCCATGCGTATCCTCCTCGTCCTCATCTTCGCGCCGCTGATCGCGCTGACACTGATGTATTTCATTTTCCCGGGCCGCCTCGTCGCGATCGCGCGCTGGCTGCTCCGCAAGCGCGGCGGCACGGTGCAGAAGAGCGTCACCGTCGAGGGCCGCGCCTGGCCCTATCTCGAGGGCGGCGATCCGGCGAAGCCGACCTTGCTGCTCGTCCACGGCTTTGCCGGCGACAAGGATAATTGGTCGATGATCGCGCCCTATCTGACGCGCGACTATCATGTCATCGCGCCCGACCTGCCCGGCTTTGGCGAGAATGAGCGCAACCCCGACCTTGCCTATGACATCGCGGCGCAGACCGCGCGGCTGAAAGCCTTCGCCGACGCGCTCGGCCTTTCGCGCCCGCATGTCGCGGGGAACAGCATGGGCGGCTGGATCGCGCTGCGCTACGCGCTCAACTATCCCGATGGCCTCGCCAGCCTGACGTTGCTCAACAATGCGGGCGTGCTCGGCGAGCATGAAAGCGACCTCCAGAAACAGGCCGCGAACGAGGATTATAATCCGCTCGTCCTCGCCAATCTGGAGGACGCCGACCGGCTGGTGGCGATGGTCGTCCACAAGCCGCCGTACATCCCCGCGCGGCTCAAGCCGGTGCTCTATGCCGACGGGCTCAAATATCGCGACCAGCTCGACCATATTTTCTGGATCATCGCCAACGAGGGCCGCGACCATCCGCTGAACGACCGGCTGGGCGAGGTGCGGGTGCCGACGCTGATCATCTGGGGCCGCCACGACCGTCTGCTCGACGTCAGCTGCGTGCCGGTGCTCGAAGCGGGCATCCCGGGCAGCCGCAGCCATATCTTCGAGCATGTCGGCCACGTCCCGATGATCGAGGATCCGAAGGCGACCGCGGCGGTGATGAAGGGCTTTCTTGCCAAGCTTTGAATTGCGCGCCAGTCTCGCCTGAGAACAGGGAGAGGTGCATGCGGTTGAAGGTCGGCCTGCTCGGCGGGGGCAGTTGGGGGACGACGGTCGCGTCGGTCGTGTCGCGCAACGCGCCGATCACGCTGTGGGCGCGCGACGCCGAGACGGTCGACGGCATCAACGGCGATCACGAGAATCGCAAATATCTGCCCGGCATCAAGCTGCCCTCGGCGCTTCGCGCCACGCATGACATGGCCGAGGTCGTTGCGGGCGCCGATGTGCTCGTCATGGGGGTGCCCTCGCACAGCTTTCGCGGCGTGCTCGAAGAGGCGAAGCGGCACCTTCGCCCGTGGGTGCCGGTGATCAGCCTGACCAAGGGCCTCGAGCTTGCGACCGAGAAACGGATGACCGAGTTGATCGAGGAGGTGCTGCCCGGCCACCCGGTCGGCGTGCTCACCGGGCCGAACCTCGCGCGCGAGATCATGACCGGGCAGGCCGCGGCGAGCGTGCTGTCGATGGAGGATGAGATCGTCGTCCGCGCGCTTCAGCCGGTGTTCCATTCGGGGCTGTTCCGCGTCTACACCAACACCGACCTGCTCGGCTGTGAACTCGGCGGGGTGCTCAAGAATATCATCGCGATCGCGGTCGGCATGGGCGACGGGCTCGGCGCGGGCGACAATACGCGCGCCGGGCTGATGACGCGCGGGCTGGCCGAGATCACGCGGCTCGGCGTCGCGATGGGGGGACGGCCGGAGACCTTCGCGGGGCTGACCGGCATGGGCGACCTGATCGCGACCTGCACCAGCCCCTTGAGCCGCAACCGCCATGTCGGGGTCGAACTCGGCAAGGGCCGGCATATCGATGAGATCATCGCGGGCATGAACATGGTCGCGGAGGGGGTGAAGAGCGCCCCGACGGTTATCGCGCTCGCCGAAAAGCACGGAATCGCGATGCCGATCGCGCAGGATGTGTTCGATGTGACGCAGGGTAAACGCGACGCGCAGGACGTATTTCGCGGCCTTTTGCGCTCGTCGGTCGGCGACGAAGCGCACCCTGGATAGGCGATTCCGCCACGGCCCGTGCAGATTCGACGTTGGGCCGGGAAGAAAAATGACCTTTGTTTCGTTGCTCCTCTGACCGCCCGCGATGCGGGCCTGTCAATCAGGAGATGGACGATGAAAAAATGGACCACCCTTGCGATGCTTCTGGCTCTCCCCGCCGGCGCCGCGGTTGCCGCCGTCCCCTACGGCTCGATGCCGTCGGGCTTTGAACGCCCCGAAATCCGGGCGGTGCCGATCGCCGGCGTCTACAACCAATATTGGTACAACTATAAGGCCGACATCCTCGAGGCGGAGAAGGAGCTGATCAGCGACCTGCGTCATGCGACCGATCGCGAGGATCGCTGGGATGCGTGGGACGAATGGACCACGGAAGTCGTCGATGCCGACAAGGATTATGTCAAGGAAATGCGCAAAAAGGGCTATCGCAGCGGCCGGGTGACGGTCGGCGGTTAAGCTGGGAACGCTGTACCCGGACCTTGCTCCGGGTCGCAGGGAAGGGCGGGTATCTCGTCGGGTGCCCGCCCTTCTTTATATCGAAGGAATGTCCGGTTTTGGCCGAAAGCGGACGAAAAGCTCCTCCCCCGCAGGGGGAGGGGGACCACCCGAAGGGTGGTGGAGGGGCACGGGAGGTTTGCGCTGTGCCAAATCGACAAGCCGCTCATATCCGGCAACGAAGCTGTATGCGC
>JACDQN010000328.1 GCA_015657575.1 Sphingopyxis sp. | reverse complement strand
GGCCATCGCACCGTCGCCGCCCACCCAGCATCAGGTCGGATGTGCCCCCGGCACATCCTTGATCAGTCCGGGGGACTGATCAACCTGATGCTCCCCTCCCGCAAGCGGGAGGGGAGATCAACGTCCGCTTCCCACCCCGAAACGGACATGCAGCCAAGGTTTGCGATCACCGCTTCGGAACCAGCTTCACCAGCTTGCCGCTCTCGCCATCGGTGAGCAGCCACACGGTGCCGTCGTCGCGCACTTCGACCTCGCGGATGCGCTGGCCGAAGTCCCAGCGATCGGACTTGTGCAGCCGGTCACCGTCGACGCCCATCCGCACCAGCCCTTCGCCCGACAGCGCGCCCATCAGCAGGCTGTTCTTCCATCCCGGATAGACGTCGCCGCCGTACCAGACGAGCCCGGCGGGCGAGACCGAGGGATTCCACCACAGCTTTGGCGCGGTGAATTCGGGGCGGGTCGGATGGTCGGGAATGTCGCGGCCGTCATAATGGTCGCCGTTCGACACGATGGGATAGCCGTAATTGGCCTTCGCTTCGACCAGATTGACCTCGTCGCCGCCCTTGGGGCCCATTTCCTGGTTCCAGAGCTTCCCCGAACCGTCGAAGGCGAGGCCCAGGATATTGCGGTGGCCGAGCGACCAGATTTGCGCCGTGACGCCGCCTTCCTTGGCGAACGGGTTGTCGGCCGGAACGCTGCCGTCGGGATTGAGCCGCAACACCTTGCCCAGATTGGCTTTCATGTCCTGCGCCGGATCGAACTTCTGCCGCTCGCCCGATCCGATGAAGAGATATTTGCCCTCGGGGGAAAAGGCCAGGCGGTGCGAGAAATGGCCGCGGCCGGTGACCTTGGGCGACTGGGTCCAGATCGTCTGCAGCCCCTCGATCCGCGGCGACGCGCCCTGTACGAGCTTCGCCCTGCCGACCACCGCGCCGAAGGTGCCGCCGTCGCCCGGTTCGACCCAACTGAGGTAGATGGTGCCGCTGGTCTTGAAGTCGGGCGCCAGGATGACGTCGCCGAAGCCGCCCTGGCCGCCATAGGCGACCGTCGGCACGCCCGCGACATCGAGCGTCGATCCGCCTTCCTGCCACAGTTTGAGCTTGCCCGATTTTTCGGTGACGAGCGCGAGCTTGGTGCCGGGGATGAAGGTCATCGCCCAGGGTTCGTTGAAGCTTGCGACCTCCTGCACCGTGAAGGGCGCGTCGGCGAGCGGTTTTGCGGGCTGATCGCCCGACGCGTCGAGCTTGGCGGTGTCGGCGGGCGCCGCGGTGCTGGTCGCACCCGACGAGCAGGCAGCGACGATCATCGCCGTCGAAAGGGCGAGGGTGGTGATTTTACGCATCGGGGGGAACTCGCTTTGCTGGGGAAGGAAGCGCCAGTCTGCCGCGCCTTGCCCGCAAAGTCGAGAGGGCGGTCAGCGTTCCGCGTCGCGCCGCGCCGCGATCGTCTCGACGCTGTCCATGATCGCCGCCATTGCCTCGCTCGCCGCCGGAGCGTCGGCGCGCTTTTGCGAGAATTGCCCGCCGGACATGATCTCCTCGAGCGCGGCGCGGGCGCGCGACACGCGGCTTTTCATTGTCCCCAGCGCGCAGTCGCAGATCTGCGCCGCCTCTTCGTATGACATGCCGCCGGCACCGACGAGGATCAGCGCCTCGCGCTGGTCCTGCGGCAATTCCATCAGCGCGCGCTGCAGATCGGCCATTTCGCCGCTGTCCTCCTGCGACGCGGGGGTCGACAGGGTGCGCTCGACGGTGACTTCGTCATATTCGCCGCGGAATTTGTTGCGCCGCATCTGCGACAGGAAGGTGTTGCGCAGGATGACGAAGGTCCACGCCTTGATCGAAGTGCCGCGTTCGAACCGATCGCGCGATGCCCAGGCCTTGACCATCGTATCCTGCGTCAGGTCGTCGGCAAGATCGGGGTTGCCCGACAGGCTGCGGCCATAGGCGCGCAGATGGGGAATCACATCTGCCAGCAGGCTTTTGAACTCGCCGTCCGTCAGGCGCTTGTCGTCCTGCGGAAGCGGTGCAGCTTGGGTCTGGCGCATTATTGTTTCGGGCTTTTCTGATCCAGTTCCGACAACAGGTCGAGCATGTTGTCGGGCAGTTGTTCCGCGACGATATTGCCGTAGATCATGCGCAGCTTCGCGCTCACCGGTTCGGGCGACTGACGCCCGGTGAGCGTGCGGTGCCACTGGTCGCTGCCGGTCCCGGGAAAGCTTCCCCGGTCGGGACGCGACGAGTCAGCGAGCGGCGTAGCGCCGTTCCTGCCGTTCATCCTGTTGTTGCCGTGCGTTGCCATTTTCGAGGAACGACAGAAAAGGCAGCAGGTTCCCAAGCTCATTGTTTTTTGCGACGAAAGCGTTGCCAAGAAATCACACTATACGTAATCAGCGCGGTGTGAGGGGTCACGTTGGTCCGGTTTGCGACCGGATTGAAGAGAGACCCGACTTGCTATCCGTCATCTATATAAGCGTTGCCGATCCGTTGATTTCGAGGGAGGATATCGACGCGATCCTCGCCACCGCGCGCCGCAACAACGCCCGCGATGGCCTGACCGGCGCTTTGATCTATAATGGGCATAATTTTCTGCAACTGCTCGAGGGGCCGGCGCCGAGGTTGAGGCCTGCCTGTCGGCCATCCGGGCCGATCCCCGGCATAGCGGCATGATCGAAATCCGCCGCAGTGCGGTCGAAAAGCGCGATTTCGCTGACTGGTCGATGCTGTACGAGCGCGATTTCGCCGGCCACGACGCCGACCTCGCCCGGCTCGCCGCAAACGGCCGCATCGACCCCGACGCCGAACGGATGATCGTCAATTTCATCGCACTCGGTACCGGACGCGCGCCCTTGCATTGAGATTTTGAGGCGCTAAGCCGGTATAGCGCTTGTCAGATTTCCGCCAAAATGAAGGCTATAGTATCAACGACATAATTGCCCAGCCGCTCGACGATGCCAGCTTCAAGCGCGAACTGGCGGCGATGCTGCCGCATCTTCGCGCCTTTGGCCGCAGCCTGACGGGCAATGCCGACCTCGCCGACGATCTGGTGCAGGAAACGATGATGAAGGCGTGGAAGGCGCGCGCCAGCTATATTCCCGGCCCGTCGAGCATGAAGAGCTGGGCGTTCGTCATTCTGCGCAACTGTTTCCTGTCGCAGATGCGGCGCAAGAAATTCACCGCCGAATATGACGAACTCGCCGCCGAACGGCTGCTCGTCGCGCCCGACGATCAGGACGACAGCCTGCATCTCGCTGACGTCCAGCGCGCCTTGCTGCTGCTCCCCGTCGACCAACGCGAGGCGCTGGTGCTGATCGGGGCGGGGCAGCTTTCCTATGAAGAAGGCGCAGAAATTTGCGGCTGCGCGGTCGGGACGATGAAAAGCCGCGTGTCGCGGGCGCGCACCGCGCTGCAGGCGATCCTCGACAGCGGCGACATGCCGCTGCGCAGCGGCGACGCAATGCCCGCGAGCGAGGCTTTCGCGGCGATCATGGGCGACGTCGACCAGCTGACCGGGAACGGCCCGCCGCGCGACTGACCGGTGTCAGGCCGCGAGCTCGGGGGTGAAGAGCAGGCTCTGACTGATCGCCGCGCGCACCGTATTTTCGCGGAACGGCTTCGAAATCAGGAAGGTCGGCTCGACGCGATGACCGGTCAGCAGCCGTTCGGGAAAGGCGGTGATGAAGATTGCGGGCACCGGCGCGCGCGCCAATATATCCTGTACCGCATCGATCCCCGACGATCCGTCGGCCAGCTGGATATCGGCGAGGACGAGGCCTGCATCGGTCTTCTCGAACGCGGCGACCGCGTCCTCATGCGTCGTCGCGATGCCGGCGACCTCGTGTCCGAGCGCACGGACGATTTGTTCGAGCTCCATTGCGATCAGCGGCTCGTCCTCGATGATGAGCACCGAGGTGCGCGATTCGCGGTCGATCTCGCCGACGGCTTCGGCCAGCAGGCTTTCGACCGTGTCATTGTCTGCACCGGTGATGAGCGCGGTTTCTTCGACCGAAAACCCTTCGAGCGCGGTGAGCAGCAGCATCTGACGGCCGAGCGGCGTGATCGCGGCGAGGCGGCGGTTCGCGGCGCGGACCAGGATATCTTCCTCGTCGTCGCCTTCGCCGTCGTCGATATAGGCGCTTTCCCAGATACGGTGGAAATTGCGGTAAAGGTCGATCCGCGTGCCGTTGCCGGCGCTGAATTCGTCGGGGGCGGCGACGATCACTTCGAGTGTGGTGTGGACGAAATTGTCGCCATGTTGCTGGCTGCCGGTGAGCGCGCGCGCGTAGCGGCGCAGGAACGGAAGATGCCCGCGGATTTCTTCACCCAAACTCATTGCTGATATACTCCCTCTTGTAACGGTCATACGCGGCGCGGGCACTGCGGTTCCCGCGCATCGGGGCAAAAAAGCAGTGTTTGCGATTGCAACTTGTGTCGCCGCGAAGCGTAGAGTCAGCCGGACGCGAATAGATCGGCGCGTAACAAGGTGGAATTGTTCCATTTTTCTCGCTGGCGGCGACCAGACTTTTGTAGGGACCATTTTCATGGCAGAGCGGCCCACGGCGGATATCGGTGCCTCGGCGTCGGCAGCAAGCGGGGGGCGGAATTTGGCAGACGGAGGGGAACTCGATCCGGCGCAGCGCGAAAGCTGGCGGCTCGACACGCTCGGCGAATATCGCATCATGGATACGGAAGCCGAACCGGGGTTCGATCGCGTGACCAAGCTTGTCGCCGACCTGTTCGACGTCCCGATCGCGATGTCTCGCTCGTCGACGACCGCCGACAATGGTTCAAGTCAGCGCGCGGGGTGGAGATCACCGAAATGCCGCGCGATGCGGGCCTGTGCCAGTTCATCGTCGCCGACGATCAGCCGCTGGTCGTGACCGACCCGCTCGGCGACGCGCGGATGCGCGACAATCCGCTCGTCACCGACAAACCCTTTCTCCGTTTTTACGCCGGCGTGCCGCTGCGCGCCTATAATGGTGCGGTGCTCGGCACGCTGTGCATCATCGACCCGCGGACGCGCGACACCCCGAGCGCGCGCGAGATCGAGCGCCTGGAGGATTTTGCGGCGATCATCATGGCCGAGGCGGATTTGCGCCGTGCCGCCGCCGACCGCGACGACGCGCGCCGCACGCTCGAACGTGCGCTCGATTTTTCGGGGATCGCGACTTGGCAATATGATGCCCATACCGACCGTCTGACGACGCAGGGCGCGGGCGCCGAATTATGGGGATCGAATTATCATATGATCCTGCAGACGGGCGAAAGCTTTTTCGATCTTGTCCATCCCGACGACCGGGCGGCGCTGCGGGCGACCTTGGAAGAGGCGGTCGCCAACCGCACCCCTTATGCGGCCGAATATCGCGTCCTCAATCCCGAACGCGGGGTGCGCTGGAACGCGGTGCGCGGCGACTGGGACGTGCGGTCGAGCGGTGCGTTGCTCACCGGGGTCAGCATCGACATCACCGAGCAGAAGAGCCGGCAGGAAAATACCAATCTGCTGATGCGCGAACTGCATCATCGAATGCGCAACCTGTTCGCGACGGTCAGCGCGATCATCTCGCTGACCCGCCACGCCGCACACGACGTCGACGATTATGTCGAACGCATCAGCAGCCGCCTTGACGCGCTCAATCGCGCGCAAAACGTGCTGCTCGGCGCCAATTTCATGACCGGATCGATGCACGCGCTGATGCGCGAGGTCGAGGCGAGCTTTCCGCGCATCCGCTGGTCGGGTCCCGACCTGCTGCTCCCCGAAAATGCGCTGGTGGCGATGGCGCTGCTGTTCAACGAACTGGCGACCAATGCCGCGAAGCATGGCGCGTTGACCGGTGCGAACGGTCAGGTCGAAGTGAGCTGGACGCAGGAAGGCGAGGACGTCGAAGGGCGGATGTTCCGGCTGACCTGGTCCGAAAGCGGCGGCGATCGGCCGGTGATCCCGCCCGACCGGACGAGCTTCGGAACGCTGTTGATGGAACGCAGCGTCAAGAATAATCTGGGCGGCACGATCGAACGCCACTGGAATCCGGGGGGGCTGATCGTCGAGATCGCCTTGCCCGCGCGGTGGCGCGACGCCTGACAGCGACCAACCTAATCCAGGATAATTGTTCTTGATATGTTCCCATGCTATTCATGGGTTATGTCCGCGAAACCGATTCTCGAAAAGTTGGCGGTGCTCGCCGATGCAGCGAAATATGATGCCTCCTGTGCATCCTCGGGCACGGTAAAGCGCGATTCCATCGGGACGAAAGCCATCGGATCGACCGAGGGCATGGGCATCTGCCACAGCTATGCGCCCGACGGGCGGTGCATCTCGCTGCTCAAGATATTGCTGACCAATTTCTGCATCTACGACTGCCGTTTCTGCATCAACCGTGCCTCGAGCAATGTCGAGCGCGCCCGCTTCAGCCCGCAAGAGGTCGCGGCGCTGACGCTCGATTTCTACAAGCGCAACTATGTCGAGGGGCTGTTCCTGTCGTCGGGCATCATCCGCTCCGAAGACTATACGATGGAACAACTCGTCGAAGTCGCGCGGATCCTGCGCGAGGAGCATCGTTTTGGCGGCTATATCCATTTGAAGACGATCGCCGGGGCCGACCCTGGGCTGATCGCGCTGGCGGGGCTCTATGCCGATCGGCTGTCGACCAATGTCGAGCTGCCGACCGAAGAAGGACTTTCGAGCTTTGCGCCCGAAAAGAAGCCCGAGACGATCCGCAAGACGATGGCGTCGGTGCGGGTCGGCGCCGAGGATGCGATCGAGGCGGCGAAGAGCCGACTGATCGGCAAGGCGATGCCGCCGCGTTTTGCACCTGCGGGACAGTCGACGCAGATGATCGTCGGCGCCGACGCGGCGCGCGACGACGATATCCTCAAGACCGCGACGAACCTCTATTCGGGCTACCAGCTCCGCCGCGTCTATTATTCGGCGTACAGTCCGATCCCCGACGCGAGCCGCGACCTGCCGCCGGTGCGGCCGCCCTTGATGCGCGAGCATCGGCTGTATCAGGCCGATTGGTTGCTGCGCTTCTATGGTTTCGATCGGGCAGAGATCATGGAGGGCGCGAGCGGCGGGATGCTCGATCTGGCGATCGATCCGAAACTCGCCTGGGCGCTCCAGCGGCGCGAGGCCTTTCCGGTCGATATCAACCGCGCGCCGCGCGAATTGTTGCTGCGCGTGCCGGGGCTCGGGACGCGCGCGGTCGACCGGATCGTCGCGGCGCGGCGGCTGGGCAAGCTGCGGCTCGGTGATCTCGCAAAGCTGACGGCGTCGGTAAAAAAGCTCTTGCCGTTCATTATTACACCCGACTGGCGGCCGGGCAAACTCACCGACAGCGCCGATCTTCGCGCCCGCTTCGCGCCGCCAGCGGAACAATTGGCGCTGGCGCTGTGAGGGAGGTCGTGCTCCAGGTCCCCGGCGATTTTGCTGAATGGCGAAGCGCGGCGCGCGGCTTGCTCGCGAGCGGTGTGGCGCCCGACGAGGTGAGCTGGCGCGGGAGCGCGGAGGGCGCTTCGCTGTTCGGCGACGAGATCGCGGTGCCCCCCGCGGGCGAGCTCAGCCTGCCGCG
>JACDQN010000327.1 GCA_015657575.1 Sphingopyxis sp. | reverse complement strand
CGACCGGCGGATAGGTGCCGCCCGACAGCATCAGGTCGGCATTATTGCGCGCGCGCTGCCACGCGGCGTCCGAATAGCGGCGGTTCAGGGCGCCGTCGCAGGTGAAGGTGAATTGACAGCCGGTGACGCGTTCCGACCCCTGGAATACGACACCGCAGATCGACTTGGGAAAGGCGGGGTGGCGCGCCCGGTTGATCACCACCTGACCGACCGCCTGCTGGCCCTTGGCGTCGTCGCCTGCCTCGTAAAGCATCGCCGCCGCCAGGCAGTCGCGTGCGCGTGCCCTGGCGTCGCCGCCACCGGCATAGACGAACGGCCGCGGCGCGACGAAACCCTCGGTCACCAGCGCGATTTCGGCATTCTGCGCGCGGGCATCCTCTTCGGTCACCGGCGCAAGGTCCATCGGGGCGACTTCGGGTACCACGTCGGCGGGCGGCGCGACCGGGTGCGGACGCGTGTGCCGGCTGCCGCCGCTCGCCAGCTGGGTTGCGTGAAGCACCGCGACGACCGCCGCCATCGCGATCAGGACGAACAGCCAGCCCGTCCAGTCGCGCCGCAGCGGCACCATCGGATCGCCTTCACGGCGCATGGCGATGGGTCAGATTTCGGGCAGGAAGTCGGGAACCGACAGATAGCGCTCGCCGGTGTCGTAGTTGAAGCCGAGGACGCGGCTGCCCGGCGGCAGCTCGGCGAGCTTCTGCTGGATCGCGGCAAGCGTTGCGCCCGACGATATTCCGACGAGCATGCCTTCCTCGGTCGCGGCGCGCCGCGCGAAATCCTTTGCGGCGGCGGCGTCGACCTTGATCACGCCGTCGAGCAGGTCGGTGTGCAGATTGCGCGGAATGAAACCGGCGCCGATGCCCTGAATCGGGTGCGGCGCGGGCTGGCCGCCCGAAATGACGGGAGAGGCTTCGGGTTCGACCGCATAGACTTTGAGGTTCGGCCAATGCTGTTTCAGGAACTGCGTCGTACCCGTAATATGGCCGCCCGTGCCGACGCCGGTGATCAGCACGTCGATCGGCGTATCCTTGAAGTCGGCAAGGATTTCGGGGCCCGTCGTGCGGACGTGGACGTCGATATTCGCCTCATTCTCGAACTGTTGCGGCATCCACGCGCCGGGCGTCGTTTCGACCAGTTCGATCGCGCGCTCGATCGCGCCCTTCATGCCCTTTTCGCGCGGCGTCAGGTCGAAGGTCGCGCCATAGGCGAGCATCAGCCGGCGGCGTTCGAGCGACATGCTTTCGGGCATGACGAGCACGAGCTTGTAGCCCTTGACCGCGGCCGCCATCGCGAGGCCGATGCCGGTGTTACCCGATGTCGGCTCGACGATGGTGCCGCCTTCTTTCAGGCTGCCGTCGCGTTCGGCTGCCTCGATCATCGCCATTCCGATTCGATCCTTGATCGACCCGCCGGGATTGCTGCGTTCCGATTTCACCCAGACTTCGGCGTCGGGGAACAGCTTGCCCAGACGAATGTGCGGGGTGTTCCCGATGGTATCGAGGATCGAATTGGCTTTCATGATCGGTGCGCTCTTTCCTTGAATTCGAACCGCGGGTCGCGGCGGACGCGATTGGGCCAGTCTCCGGCGCGAAGCCAGAGCGTCTCGTCCGCCAGTGCCGGCGTCGGCGCGGGTTGTAACGAGGCGATCAGATACTGTCCATAAGGCCAGTCGCCGATCGCGGAGTCGGCGTTGATATGCCCGAACGGGCCGGCGTTGACGAAGCGTGCGTCCCATTGCCGGGCGAGGCGCCAGACATGGGCGGTCTTGGCATAGGGATCGTTGTCGCTGGCGACGACGACCATCGGAATGCGCGAGGTGAAGGAGGGGGAATCGGCAAAGCTCAACGCACCATGTTCGTGGCGCAGCCGGCCAAGATCGGGCGGGGCGACCAGCAGCGCGCCGGCGATCCTTGTTCGGGTTACCACGCTGGCGGCGGCGAACCAGTGGGCGAAGGCATGGCAGCCAAGGCTGTGCGCCGCGATAAGGACCGGCTCGCTCTCGTTGTCGATCGCGGCGGCGATCCGCCGGACCCATTCGTCCTTGTCGGGATCGTCCCAACTGCCAAGCTCGATTCGCTCGCTGTTGGGGAATTTATGTTCCCACAGGCTTTGCCAGTGGGTCGGGCCGCTGTTGTGCAGCCCGGGGATTGTCAGAATTTTCTGGCGGATCGTCGCACTGTGCATGACGGATTCTCCATTGAGGGGGCAAGGGGAACCGCGGTGACGGGTGCCATCGAGATAATTCAACTAAATAAATTGACAATAGCTTTGTGGTGAGTGGAAGCGATTTTTCGACGAGGCGAAATGGGCCCGTCAGCCCGCCGCAGAAATAGGTCAGCCGGCCTGTCTGGACGGCGGATCGAAGGTCCGGGCGCGGCGGAGCTCGGGGAAGATCCATGCCCAGAGTGCCGTGACTCCGACCGCCGCCGCGCCACCGACCACGACGGCCCCGATCGGGCCTAGCGCCGCGGCCATCGCGCCGGCGCGCATCTCGCCAAGTTCGTTCGACGCCGAAATGGCAAGCCCCGATGCGGCGCTGACCCGCCCGCGCATATGATCGGGGGTGTTGAGCTGGATCAGCGTCCCGCGCACGAAGACCGAGAACATGTCGGCGGCGCCCATGACGACCAGTAGCGCGAGCGACAGGATCAGGTTGGTCGAGAGCCCGAAGGCAACGGTGCCGACGCCGAAGGCCGCGACCGCCCACAGCATCTTGACGCCGACATTGCGTTCGATCGGGCGGATAGCCAGCCCGACGGCGACCGCGACCGATCCCGCCGCGACGGCCGCGCGCATCAGCCCGGCGCCTTCGGGCCCGGCGTGCAGGATGTCGCGGGCGAAGACGGGGAACATCGCGGTCGCGCCGGCCAGCAGGACGGCGAACAGGTCGAGCGTGATCGTGCCGAGCAGGAAGCGCTCGACCCACACGAAGCGCAGCCCGTCGGCCATTTCGCGCAAAGGGTGGCGGCGGACTTCGGCGGGCGGGGGCAGCACGGGGCGAACGCGGCTGAGCGTGAACGCCGAGATGGCGAGCAGCAGCATCGAGAAGACATAGACCGAGCCGGGATGGGCGGCATAGATCAGCCCGCCGGCGGCGGGGCCGATCACCGAGGCCGACTGCCAGGCGATGCTGCTCATCGCGATGGCGCGCGGCAGGACGGCGGGCGGGACGATGTTGGGCGCGATCGCGCTCATCGCCGGGCCGGAGAATACGCGTGCGACGCCGTGCAGTGCGGCTAACCCGAACAGCAGCGGCAGCGTCAGCTGGTCGTGCCAGGTGAACCAACCGAGAGTCGCAGCGATCAACAGATCGATGAGGTTGGAAAAGATCGCGACGCTGCGCCGCTCGAAGCGGTCGGCCGCCCATCCGGCGACGGGGGTGAGGATTGCGAGCGGGACGAACTGGAAAAGACCGAGAAGCCCGAGCTGGAACGACGCTTGCTTGATCGACATGCCATAGTCGGTGCGTGCGGTGTCGTAGAGTTGGTAGCCGATCACGACGACCATCGCGATCGTCGCCATCACCGCGGTGAAGCGCGCGACCCAGAAATAGCGAAAGTCGGGATAGCTGAGCGGGGAGGGGCCTTTGGACGTGGCCTCCGGGATTACCGGATCTTCGCCTTCGGGGGGAGGGATCGTCGCCATCGCCTTTCGCCCTAACCGGCTTTTTGCGGCTGTCCAGATGGCATAGCTTTGCCGTTCGTCGATTATCGGATGCCATCGGTCGGGCGCGCTGGCAGAAGCCTTCGACCGGAGACAGGGAGATTATCGAATGAACCGCAAATTTGCCCGCTTTGGCGGCGCCGCGATGGCTGCGACGCTGCTTGTGCTCACCGCCTGCAACGCGTCGGACAACAAGTCGGCGTCGGCGCAGGGCGCGACGAGCTGGACCGAGTTTCGCGATGATTTCCTTGACGGATATTTCCCGCTCAACCCGACCTTTGCGGTCTATCAGGGCAAGCATGAATTCGACGGGCAATTGCCCGACTGGTCGCCCGAGGGTCTCGAAAAGCAGGCGGCCTTTCTCGAAAAGGCGATCGCCGACGCCAAGGCGTTCGACGGCGAGATGACCACGGCCGAGCGGTTCGAGCGCGACTATCTGGTGCGCGTCGCCGAAGGGCAGCTGTTTTTCCTTCGCGATACCGATTTCGCGGCAAAAAATCCGGCCTTCTATACCGGGTCGCTCGACCCCAACGTCTATATCGCGCGGCCCTATGGGACGCCCGAGCAGCGGATGAAGGCGTTCATCGCCTATGCCGAGAAGGTTCCGGCCGCCGCGGCGCAGATCAAGGTAAATCTGAAGCTGCCGCTGCCCGCGACTTTCGTGAAATACGGCACCGCCGGTTTCGGTGGCTTCGCCGATTATTATACGGGCGACGCCAAGGCAGCCTTCGCGTCGGTCAAGGACGAGGCGTTGCAGAAGCAGTTCGACGAGGCGGTCGCCAAGGCCGGCGCCGCGATGACCGACCTTGCGAAATATGTCGGATCGCAGCCGGGGACCACGGACGGCTATGCGCTGGGTGCCGACAGGTTCGCGAAGATGATCCTGACCAACGAGGGCGTAGACACGCCGCTTGACGAACTGGAGCGCATCGGGCAGGCCGATCTCAAGCGCAACCAAGATGCGCTCAAGGCTGCGTGCGCGACCTATGCGGCGGGCATGACGATCGCCGACTGCATGAAGAAAATGAATTCGGATAAGCCTGCCGATGGCCCGGTCGCCGAGGCGCGGCGGCAGCTGCCGACGTTGCGCGCCTTTCTGGTCGAAAAAGACCTGGTTTCGATCCCGGGAACCGAGCAGGCGCAGGTCGAGGAATCCCCCCCGTATAACCGGCAGAACAGCGCCTATATCGACATCCCCGGCCCCTATGAGAAAGGCCTGCCGTCGGTCTATTATATCTCGCCGCCCGATCCGAGCTGGGACAAGCAGACGCAGGCCGATTTCGTGCCCGGGCGCAAGGATCTGCTCTTCACCTCAGTGCACGAGGTGTGGCCCGGCCATTTCCTGAATTTCCTCCATTCGAACCGCGCGACCAGTATCTTCGGCAAGCTGTTCGTCGGCTATGCCTTTGCCGAGGGCTGGGCGCATTATACCGAGGAGATGATGTGGGATGCGGGCCTTGGGGCGGGGGACCCCGAAACGCATATCGGCCAGCTGTCGAACGCGCTGCTCCGCGATTGCCGCTATCTGTCCGCGATCGGCCTGCACACCAAGGGCATGACGGTTGCGGACTCCGAAAAGCTGTTCAAGGAGCAATGCTATCAGGACGAAGGCAATGCGCGGCAACAGGCGGCGCGGGGTACTTATGATCCCGCCTATCTCAACTACACGATGGGCAAGCTGATGATCCGCAAGCTGCGCGAGGACTGGACCAAAGGCGACCGGACGAAGTGGAAGGCTTTCCACGACGAGTTCCTGTCCTACGGCGGCCCCCCGATCCCGATGGTGCGCGCCGCGATGATGAAAGAGGATGCGCCGAAAGCGGTCTTCTGAGGCGGGGACGACGCGCCGGCGGTCAAGCAGGCGGCGCGCGCAGCCGCGCGACGAAAAAGCCGTCGAGGCCGCCGATGTCGGCAAAAAGGCCCGGGAGAGTGCGGATGAAGCCGCGCTCGTCGGGTACGATGCCCTCGGGCAGTTCGTCCGCGCGCGCCGCCTCGATCGTCCATCCAGGATGTTCGGACAGGAACGCCGCAATCCGGTCCTCGCCCTCGGCGCGCTCGACGCGAGCAGGTGG
>JACDQN010000326.1 GCA_015657575.1 Sphingopyxis sp. | reverse complement strand
TGGGCGTCATGCCCTGGAGCCCGCTCGCGGGCGGGTTCCTGACTGGCAAATACACACGCGGAAACACCGCCGATACCGGCCGGTTGAGCGGCGCCAACCCGTTCGGCGACAGCAAATTCGTCGATCGTAACTGGAGCATCCTGGAGACGCTGAAATCGGTTGCTGCCGAACTCGACCGGCCTCCCGCGCAGGTCGCACTCGCCTGGGTCATGGCGCGGCCGGGGATCGGTCCGACGCTGGTCGGCGCACGCACGGTCTCACAGCTGGACAACAACATCGCCGCGACAGCCATCCGCCTCAACGCCGAGCAGATGACGCGGCTCGACAACGTCAGCGCGGCAACGCCCGGGTTCAGTGCGTCGCCCGCACAACCGATGATCCGGCGCATGGTCTTCGGCGGTCATGACGTGCTGAGTTGGAGTGAAGCTTGAGCGCAAGTTGCGGAACGACCCCCGCACGCGTGGTTTCGTCCAGAGCTAATGGGCAGCCGTATCGGAACTGGATATCATAGTGCGCCACTTTGCTGATCCGGTGATGTCGCCACGTTCTCCGTGTTGCGTCTTTGTCAGGTCGACCGCTCCAACACGGCCCCTTCAATGGGCTGATCTGGCCGAACGTCGGCTTCGCCTCGATCGCCTATGCGGCAATGGCGCGGCTGCGACTTTCTTCCCCTGACGGCAATGCCGTCATTCCTCGCGAAACAAGAAACTCGCATCCGCGCCATCCTCCGCTGACGCTGCGGTCGCAAGCGATGCCGCGTCGATCGCCTCCGGCCCTTTGATCGCCATCGAGGCCGCGATGGTGCGGGCTCGAAGACAAAGCTCAAGGAGAACGATCATGGCGACCATCGGCACCTTCAAGAAGACCGCCACCAACGAATTCACCGGCGAAATCGTCACCCTCTCGCTCCAGACCAAGAACGTCCGCGTCGTGCCCGAAGCCAACCGCAATGGCGACAACGCTCCCAGCCACCGCGTGTACGCGGGCCGGGTCGAGATCGGCGCAGCCTGGACCAAGCGGTCGGTCGAGGGCCGCGACTATCTCGGCTTGAAGCTGGACGATCCGAGCTTCATCGCTCCGATCTACGCCAACCTCTTCGACGACGAGGACGCAGAGACCTTCAGCCTCATCTGGTCCCGCCCCAACGGACGCCGCAACGGCGAGTGACCCTGAGCAAGGCTCGCCCGGATCCCGCCGGGCGAGCCTTCGCCTTCACGGTTTCGGCGAACTCTCGAGCACGCCCAGATAGCCGCGGCTGCGCTTGCAGCGCTCCAGTCGGGCAAAGGCTTCGCCGGCTCGCAGATCCCCGTCGAAGGTTTCCATCATCGCTCGGCCCTTCGTGCCGATCCGGCCCCAGTTGCGAAGGAGCGACGCCCCGCCAAACAGTGTCGGTTGAATGGCCAGCACATAGAACCGCGCCATATTGCAGGCGGGATCGACGCGCCGAAGGTAAAGCGCTTCTGGCTCGGATAGGGGCATGGACGGAATCGTCGTCTTTGACGGCAACGACGTCCAACGACTTCGATGAATCGATGGCCTCTGACGGATTCATGGTGCTGATGGGTTGCCCCGCCCTACCCGACGCCAGTCGGCCAACCTCGGAGCGTCGATCGGACCAAAGCCCGGGTGCTTCCCGCGCGAGCTGGAGGGGCTCTCTGGTCGGCCCATGATACGGCCGGCAGAGCCCGCCTCAAGGACGCGCGGTACCCCCAAAATGCTTCGCATTTCGGCTCCCCCACGCGCCGCCTCCGGCGGTCGGCTGCGCCGATCCTTGACCCGGTCTCCACCGACGCGTGGCGCGCCTTCGTCCATTCGAGACGAAGGAGGTTCTCATGACCATGCCGATCGATCAGCAGATTTCCGAACTCAAGGCCGAACTGAACAACGCCTGCCTGACGCCGCGCGAGCGGCGCGAGGCGAAGCGCGAGCTGGAATTCCTGACCGAGCAGGACCGCAGCAAGTCCGAGACGACGTTCTTCGCGGATGTCGAGGCCTGGGCTGCGGTCCACGCCGCCGAGCTGGCCGCACTGCCATTCTGAGCATCATGATCCGAGACGGCCGGTCTGACGCCACGCGCGTCAGGCCGGCTTTTCGCATGTCGCCGTCAACTGCAGGTTGGATGCCTATTTTCTCAATCGCGCATGAGCCGCAACCCGCTCGTCGGCTTTGCTTCGGTCGGCGATAGCCGAGGTCAACTCGTCATAGTCGACGCCATTGCGCTTCAAAGCCCGGCGGGCATCGTCTTCATTGAACCCGAGCAGTTCGAAAACGCTCATGTTCAGGCGGGCGGCGATCCGTTCGATCGTCCTGAAGGTCGGGTTCCCCTTGGCGCGCGAGATATCGTAATAGGTGCCCTTGCCGATACCGAGCGTTCCGATGAAGGCGGCCGAGTCGTTGCTCTTGGCTTCGAGCTCCTGCAGACGCATCGCTAGCATCTCGTTCAGGATGGAAAGCTCACCCTCGCGGGGGCGGCGCACATTGACCATGGTGGTGACCCGGCCTTCGGGGCAGGACAGAATTCCCCGCTCAGCCCATATCGCGGTGACATTTTTCTATTATACCGACTAATCATTTTCAATATGTCGAATTAGAATAGTTCCGGATGGAGCGACGATCGCCGGTTGTGCTGAGACGGCTCTGGCAGGATTTTGGGGCGTTCATCAGCGCATCCGGCCGATGGCCGGACCGGGCTCTCCTCGCGCCATGCCGGCGCTCACCGAACCGCCACCGGCGTTTCGGCCGAAGGGAACGATCCCTTGCGAAGGAGGGCCGCTGGTAGTGCGCGTTCGCCTATGCTGGGAGTGCCGGCATCGGCTCGTCGCCAGGCGACCAGATCCAGGCCGGGATGGCGCTGGTCTCGATCAGGGCATCGAGCGTCATGCGATAGGCGGCGTCAGCCTCGTTGGGGACGATGAACATGGCCAGCGGCGTGGTTGCGTCCTCATGGAGCACCACGCTCGCCAGCGGTTGGCTCATGGGCAGGTTATAGCGCAGCCCTTTTAGGAAGCTGATCTGGCGGCGGGTCAGGGCGTCGATCAGGGTCGCCTCATTGGTGCTCTCAAACGGGATCCAGTTCTCGGTCACCACCATCAGAGCGACCGCTTCGACCGTCGCGACGCCGACACTGTCGAGTCCGAAGGTCGTGATCGCCACGAGATGCGCGTCCGGGTTTGCATTCCACAGCGAAAGTTCGCTGGCGAACACCACGCCGAGGCGCCGGTGGATGTCCTCGTTCAGCAGGAACGGGAATTTTGGCGCGTGCTTGATCACCAGACGGTGACCCGAACGGGCAGGCGCGATCTCCTTCACCTCGCCGACGACAAGAAGGAGCGGGCGGCCCTTGGCCGGCGTCGCTAAGGCTCGGGCCATGAAGCTGGCGCGGCGCTGGGCGATCTCCGCCTCCCGCTCGGATCGAAACATCTCTGGGACATAGAGAATGTCGGGCAGCGCTTTGCCCTTGCTGGTCTTGCCCTCGGCCGCCTCGAGCAGGAGTTTCCTGATAACGGCCCAGTTGCGCTTCCCGGCCATGCCCGGCCGCCAGCGGTTGAAGCCGGCCTGGTCCCAAAGATAGTGGAGGAGGGCGCGCAATGTCAGCTTGGTCCCGTCGCTACGGACCTCGCCTTTGTCCGGCGTTACGCTGGGGGCCGGCGGCGCCCGGCCGGCTGATTTCGTCAGGCTGAAATCCAGCTTGAGCGCGGTCGTGCCGGTCTCGAAATCCTCGCTGATCGCCGAACCCGCAACCGCATTCAGGCCCGACAGCTCGTAGGGCGGTTCATAAGAGGGACAGGCTGGGTCATGTTTTGCGCCTGTGCCGGGCATCCTCTTCAGAATTAAGCGGCCCCCGGCCCGAGCGATATACAGCGGCAGTCCCGGGTCACGGCACAGACACATGGGCCGAGCCAGACGAGCCTGAGCGTCCGCAAGCCTCGTCTGGAAATCCTCCGCATCGGCCGCGATGACCTCGCCCTCGACCGCGATCTGTCTCATGGTGAAGTCACCACCCTGGCTCAGTCGGCGTCGGCATCCGTTTAATCATGCATCGGGGCGATCGGGCAGGCGACCGAGTTTTTCGAGGAAGTCTCGGAGGGCCTGGTCGACCAGCCGCAGCGGCTGGACCTGGCGTTCGGCCGCGATCTGGCGGATCGCAAGATCGATCGGGCGCGGCAGCCGCAAGGCCAGCGGTCGCGAGGACAGCCGGTCGCCAAAGCCTTCGAACGGGTCGCGCTGACGGGTTGGTATCGCCGGCCCTGCCGGTCTTTCAGTGTGAGCGCTGGATCCCTCGTGCATCGTCGCGCGCGTCGCGACGGGCTGCAACGGCTCCTCACCATAATCGGGCACGACGACCATCGGGCGCGGCGACCCTGTCGTCTCGGTCGGCGCCTTGCGCGGCAAGGCGAGGCGCGGTTTTGCCTCGCTCACGCAACCCCCTCCTGACTTGCGGCCAAAAGCTCGCGCACGACCTGATCGGCATTGTAGCGCGCCTTGCGAACCGCCTCGTCCTTGTCGTTCATCTGATAGAGCGTGCCATGGCCGTTGGTCATGGTGCGATAGGTGACCCGACGATAAAGCGCGTTCTGGCAGAGCTTGATGCCTTCGCCATCGAAATAAGCCAGCACCTCGCGGATAGGCACGGTGTTGCGATCGAGGCTGTCATATTCATTGATCACGACCCGATATGGCGGCTCGGCGACGCCGATCTCGGCCGCGCGCTTCTTCATGAAGCCGACGGTTCGGACGATCTGCGAGGCGTCGAACATCGAGACCTTGCAGGGCAAGATGACGAGGTCGGCGCGAAACGCCGTCTCCGTGATACGCGTGTCGGCAAAGCCCGGGGTGTCGATGATCACCGCATCACGCTCGTCGAATTCGACCAGTTGCTTCAACACGGCGGCTTCGGTCGTGGCATGGACGATCTCAATTCCGGATGGGTCATGGCCGCGCGCTTTCGAGGAGGCATGCCATTGATAGGCCGACCCTTGCGGGTCGGCATCGACCAGCCCGATCGCATAACCCTGCTGCGCCAGTTCTCCCGCGAGCAGGATCGACATCGTCGTCTTGCCGCTGCCGCCTTTCGGGGTCGCCACCGCGAATATGCTGGCCATGATCGCCACCCTCGATCAGCGTTCGTCAAAGGCCGCGAACCAGAGGACGCGCCACTACGAGACCATTAGTCGGTATATTGGTCTAGTGTGTCAAGACGCGAATGCGCTGGCACATCACAAGAACAGGCGCGACATGAAGCGGCGACGTGCTTGGTCATCGCTGTATGAGCGACCTATGGCAGTAGTGAAGCAGCGCAAGACCGAACTCCGGGTATTGCGGATCAAGCGAGCGCAACCGTCACGAACTCACGCTGTGCAGATGTCGATTGGTACGTCAGTGCGGCAGCGGGGTATTGACCGGATCACGGCATGCCGCCGTTCGTCGCTGAGTCATTGCAGGGCTGCGGGAACAACGAAATGCGTTTTTTCGCTGGTGATGCGGTTTTGACATCGTGGAATGCTGAAACGCTGGAGGATCTCACTGCGGTTTGGATGGAATGGGGTATTGCCGCGATCCTGGAATGAACTGCTAGGGGACGTCGTGACCTCGGCATCACAGCGTACGTGGAATGCGTTATCGATCAGCACATAGGCGAGGTCGAGACTGCCATTGCACGAAACGAGCGGCATCGACGAACTGGTGGCGCGCAGTGAGGGGCTTGTGAGAACACGGACCAGGGAGAGGGTATAGGACAGGTCGATATTCCGACTATGGGTTGACAAGATATCGGTTTGCGGGCCAAACCAAGAGGGGCTGCGAGGGGCAGCCGGTTCGCTGGCGCATCATCACTCAACCGATTTGGGCTGATCAGCGCGACGGCAGGGCTAAGCCGGGAAGGAAGGGGAGGGTGCGGTGGCTCGAGCGAATTCCGGTCCGCGGAAGAAGCCGCGGCTTCGCACGGAACTGTCCGACGATGACGCGGCGCGATTGGACGAAGCGGTGGCGCTGTTCGGCTTGCCGAAGGCGGAGGTCGTTCGTCGCCTGATCCGAGCATCCGTTCAGAGCGGGCCGGCGCTGTCGGCGGAGAACATGGACGTTGTGGCCGCCCTGGCGGCTGAGGTGAGGCAGGTAGGTCGCACGCTGGCGCAGATGCTGAGAACGATGCGGCAGGGCAGGGCGGTCGGGTTCGACGTGGCAGAGCCGGTTTGGAACGAGCTCCACGCGGCGATTGCCGCCATCGATGGCGAACTGACGGAGATGACGCTGGCGCATGGTGCACGGGTCAGACGGATTGCGCAGCTTTCCATACCTGACGCACTTCGTGGCGGGGGTGGTGTTGTATGAGCCAAGCCGAGACAATCCAGCGCTGGACGGAGACGTTTCGCGGAACGCGCGAGGCTGTTGCTTTAGCGCGCGAACAGCGGTGGCAGCCGTATCTGGCATCGGCATCTGCCAGCGGGCGCGGCGCTGGGAGCGGGATCAGCCAGCCATCAGCAACGATCGGCGCGCGAGCCATTCTGCTCGGCGCAACAATCACCGGTGGCCGCGATGCCGAGCGTGACCGTCGGCTTGAGACAGTCAAGCGAAGGGCGGAGGAAGGGCGGCGCCGGCTCGGCAGCCATTGCCGGCTCGAATCGAGGGCGGTGCGCTCAGCCGGGCGCGTCACCTGGCCGCTGGCTATCAGCCGGCCGTCGTAAAGG
>JACDQN010000325.1 GCA_015657575.1 Sphingopyxis sp. | reverse complement strand
CGACGGCCGCTTCTTCACCTCGGCCACGCCCGCCAGCGGCACCGCCGGGGTGATCTCGCCGCGCGCCTCGGCCGTCTCGATCCATTCGCGATAGCCCTCGGGAATATCGCCGCCCGCCGAAACCCAGTCGGCCTCTCCCGCAAAGCGCTGCACCGGCTCGGCCAACCCTTCATACATCTGTAGCGGCCCATGAAAGGGGATCGCGTTCTCGTCCATCCGCACCAGCCCGACCCCGGGATCGTCGAGCTGCATCGCGATTGCCTCCGGCTCGCCCTCATCGACAGCGGCAATCAGCGCGCGCTGCCGTTCGGCCAGCGCGTGCAGCGCCGCCCCGATCTCGGCCTGCGCCTGATCGTCGAGCGCCACTCCGTCGAACCCGTCGAGCATCGCCGCCGCCTCGTCCTGCGCTGCACCCGGGTCGCCCGCTCCCGCCGCATTCCCGTGGATCACCGTCCGCACCGTCGTCGTCGAGGCCTCGGCCATCGCGCCCGCTGCCGCACTTTCTATTCCGCTCGTGTCGAGCGAAGTCGAGACACCCATCGCACCAGCGCCGCCCCCCGAAGCCACCGCGACAGCCCCCGCGCGCGTCGAGAAATAGTTGATCGTAGTCCGTTTTCCGCCCGCATCCTGCCCATAATGGCGCAAACAGAACATCAGCAGCGCATCATTGTGCCGCCGCCGGAACCCCATCAGCTTGCCCGCGACGAAGACGGGCACCAGATAGCCGTCGATCGCGCGTTCGAACGCGATATCCTTCAGCCGCGCGACCCCGAAATCGAGCGCCGCCTCCCACGCCCGCCGAAAGCTCTCCGCCCCCGCCGCGCGCCGCAGCGTATAGCAATTCGCCTGCGCCATATTGACCATCGCCGCCGCGCGGCTGACCGACCCGGTATCGGCAAGCGCCCCGATAAACGCCCGCTGCCGCTCGGGCGTCCACCCGTCGTGCCGATATTTGCGCGACACCGGCGGGAACTCGGGAAGCGGCGGCCGCGCCTCGGCCGCAATCGGTGTCCGGTTCTGCATGATAAGCCCTCCTGTTGGTCAAACCGGACAGGATATGAAGGGGTGGAGAAATGTAGGAAAGGGATTTGTTTATGGTTTGTTCCGCACGCATCATAGGATAATATCGTTGCAGCTGAAATTGTCCCAAGTATGCACGCCCAGATGATCTCGTTTCGTTCTACACGCTTCCCATCCAGCGACTATCGATGTATCGACGGGGATATAAGTAGGATGAAATAAATGGCTAATCGTTGGGCGGGATTTTCGGTTGTGGGCGACGTTGTCACTATGGTCGATTGCGAAATCCCAGACGGTGAGAATGAACCAATCGTAATCATTGCAGATGATACGTGGAAATTACAGGCAGGAGATCGTCCGTCTGCCTATCATGTGATGTACCGAAGGTGCTCAAACTATTTGAAAGAGAATGGCATCACGAAGGCGTTTGTGAAAGCCAGCGCACTAACCATGGGCTCCACAAAATTAGCGCATCTCACCAGCGCCGAACTAAGGGGGGTTATTATTTCTGCCGCCGCAGCTCAATGCGACGTGCGTGCGATTCCCAAGGCATTGATAAGCCGGACGTATGGCAATCGAAAGGTGGATGAATATCTGCAAGACGATGTTTTTTGGGACGAAAATACTACTGGAAGAGCTCTTAGAAAGAATAGCCGCGAGGCCGTGATGATTGTGATCGCCGTTAGGAGCGGCAAATGAGCAAGCTGCATTCCGATTTGCAAATAGGAAACAAGCTGGGGTCCGGGGCGTTTGGCCAAGTTCACGTTGGGCAAGACCCCGCGCTTGGGCAGGTCGCAGTGAAGATTCTGAAGCGAAAGCCAAATTGGGACAAACATAAGTGGGACGCGTGGAAAGCGTCATTTCTGGCTGAGGCACAAAATCTGTCGCGGGCGACGCACGACCACGTCGTTAAGGTGCATGGCATCCTCGAAGCCGAGGATGGAGAGAGCGCCATGATCTGCATGGCTCATTGTTCAGGAGGATCGCTGCAGGAGCCATTTGAGAGAGGCCCTATTCCCATATCCACTGTCCGAAAGGTCGGCACTGATGTGCTTTTGGGCCTTTCAGCGCTTCATGCTCGGGGAATGATCCATCGGGATCTGAAACCTGCGAACATCTTACTTGACCATCGAGGAAATGCGTTGATCGGGGATTTTGGCCTTGTCACAGATGACATTGCATTCGGCTACGCAGCAGATGCCGGTTACTATGATCACTTAGCCTACGAATTCTGGCATGGAAAAGGGACCAGCGTCAAAACTGACGTGTGGGCATTCGGAGCGACATTGTACCGCTTATTGCATGGCAAGCAGTGGTATGACGAGGCGCCAAGTCCAAAAGATCTTATCAAGCACGGTGGCTTTGCCGATGGCCTAAAATGGCTACCGCACGTGCCGAAAAAATGGCGACGCGCAATTCGCAAAATGATGGAGGACGATTCCTCGAAGCGCTACCAGAGTGCCGAGCAAGCGCTCGGAGCGCTCAGTGGCTTACCGGTTGCGCCAGCGTGGGAGACTACAGTGCAACCGGACAAGATACGCTGGGAACAAGTTGCAGGAAAACGGCGAAACGTCGTGGAGTGGAAGCGAGCTCCCCGCCAAAATGAGTGGACGGCATGGAGCGAACCGATTCAAGGCATGGCTGGCCGGAAAAAAAGCCTCGGCGGATCGAAGGGAATTGTTCCAGCAAAGCAGGCAATCTCTGAGCTCGAGAAGTATCTGGGCGCCTAACTATCCCGCAAATGCCTCGGGAGCAGATGAGCGCCACCGAAGCCTCCCGCCGGAATTGGCTTAAGCTCAAAACGCGCCGCCGCTGCAATCTGCCGTTTCTTGGAGCAACTAGGACAGTAAGTTCGCACAGCGACAACACCCGATTTCGGGCGCCAATTTCGTCCACAGCAGCCACATCTTGGCGAGCTCAAAGACAGGTTTGGTGACGTTTGGCTCATGTAGATCCTCGCCATCATACTGCGATACAAGTCGTGAACAAAACGTGAATCAACTTACGCATGATGTCAATAGCTCGCTGGTGGAGAGAAAATTCGTCGCAAGATTGCCATTGGGCACGCCCATCATCCAACCTCCCGCCACTCCCCCAGCCCCAACTCCCCAATCTCCCACGTCCCGATGCGCCACCGCACCAGCCGCAACGTCGGATAGCCGACCGCCGCCGTCATCCGCCGCACCTGGCGGTTGCGGCCTTCGGTGATCGTCAGTTCGATCCAGCTGTCGGGCACGCTCTTGCGGTATCGCACCGGCGGGTCGCGGTCCCACAGCTTTGGCGGGTCGATGCGGCGGACGGTCGCGGGGCGCGTCGGGCCGTCGTTCAGCGTGACGCCGCGGCGCAGCGCCGCCAGCGCGGCGGCGTCCACCTCGCCCTCGACCTGCGCCAGATAGGTTTTGGGCATCTTGTGCTTCGGCGACGAAATCCGCGCCTGCAACGCGCCGTCGTCGGTCAGGATCAGCAGGCCTTCGCTGTCGCGGTCGAGGCGGCCGGCGGGGTAGACGCCGGGGATGGCGATATAGTCGGACAGCGTCGCGCGCGGGCCGCCACCGCCCTCCGCTCCGTTCGCGGCCATGCTCTTGTCGGTGAATTGCGACAGCACGCCGTACGGCTTGTTGAACAGGATCAGGCGGGACACGGGCATCCTCTGCTATCGGGAACCCACCTGTAACCGTTCGTGTCGAGCGAAGTCGAGACACCCATCGGCTTGGCGCGATCTCGATGGGCATCTCGACTTCGCTCGATGCGAACGGAAAAATGAGGCGCGAACGGGAAAGACGTCGCCCAAAACAAAACCGGCGGCCTTTTGAAGGGCCGCCGGTCTGTGTCTTATGCCGCTTCCTTCTTGCGGCTCGCCTTCTTGCGCTCGTGCGGATCGAGCAGCGCCTTGCGGATGCGGATATTCTTCGGCGTCACTTCGACCATTTCGTCGTCGTCGATATAAGCGATCGCCTGTTCGAGCGTCATGCGCTTCGGCGGGGTCAGGCGGATCGCGTCGTCCTTGCCCGTCGAACGGAAGTTCGTGAGCTGCTTGGACTTCATCGGATTGACCTCGAGATCCTCGGGCTTCGCATTCTCGCCGATGATCATGCCCTCATAGAGCGCCTCGCCGGGCGAGACGAACAGGATGCCGCGCTCTTCCAAGGGGCCGAGCGCGTAGGCAACCGCTTCGCCATTGCCGTTCGAGATGAGGACGCCGTTCTTGCGGCCCTCGATCACGCCCTTGTACGGGCCATATTTCTCGAACAGTCGGTTCATGATGCCCGTGCCGCGCGTGTCCGACAGGAATTCGCCGTGATAGCCGATCAGGCCGCGCGAAGGGCCGCTGAAGGTAATGCGCGTCTTGCCGCCGCCCGACGGGCGCATGTCGGTCAGGTCGGCCTTGCGGATCTGCATCTTCTCGACCACCGTGCCGCTATGTTCGTCGTCGACATCGATGACGACGGTCTCATAGGGTTCGGTGCGCGCGCCGCTCTCGTCGGTTTGATAGAGCACTTTCGGGCGGCTGATGCCGAGTTCGAAGCCTTCGCGGCGCATCGTCTCGATGAGCACGCCGAGCTGGAGCTCGCCGCGGCCCGCGACGTCGAAGCTGTCCTTGTCGGCGCTTTCGGTGATGCGGATCGCGACATTGGTTTCGGCTTCGCGCAGCAGGCGGTCGCGGATCATGCGGCTCGTCACCTTGCTGCCTTCGCGGCCCGCCATCGG
>JACDQN010000008.1 GCA_015657575.1 Sphingopyxis sp. | reverse complement strand
TGAGGGCTGTCGATCGACATCGGCGCCTATAACGCCGTGCTCTGGCGCACCGGCACCGGCACGCTGGTGAGCGGCCTACTCTATTTCGCGACGCGCCCCCAATGGCCCGACCGGGCGACGATGCGGATTCACGAGTGGCGCTCGCTCTTCGTCGCGGGGATGGCTCTCAGCTTCTTCTGGGCCCTCGCGCGGCTGCCGATGGCGGAGGCGATCGCGCTCGCCTTCGTCGCGCCGCTGATGGCGCTGTACATGGCCGCGATCTTCCTGGGCGAGAAGATCGGCCCGCGCTCGATCGCCGCCTCGCTGCTCGGGCTCGCGGGGGTAATCGTGATCGTCGCGGGCAAGCTCGGCGGCAGCGACTATTCGGACGAGGCGCTGCTGGCGGTCGGCGCGGTGTTCCTGTCGGCGATGCTCTATGCCTACAACCTCATCCTCGCGCGGCGGCAGGCGAAGATGGCCGAGCCGATGGAGATCGCCTTTTTCCAGAATTTCTTCGTCGCCGCGATCCTCGCGCTCGGCGCGCCCTGGTTTCTCGTCGTTCCCGACGCCGGCCAGGCGCCCGACATTCTCGGCGCGGCGATTCTGGCGGTCACCTCGCTGCTGCTGCTCAGCTGGGCCTATGCCCGCGCCGAGACGCAGATCCTCGCGACCACCGAATATACGGGGTTCCTCTGGGCGGTGCTGTTCGGCTGGCTCTTCTTCGACGAAGCGGTCACCCTACCCACGATCGCGGGCGCGGCGCTGATCGTTGCCGCCTGCCTGATCGTCGCGCGCAAGGCGCCGCACGGCGACCCGGTGGAGCCGGCGGCGGCTTGAGAGAATATTTCGCACGAAGACACAAAGACACGAAGAGGCTGGCTTGGGCCGATAGGCCCCCTCTCTCACCGGATGGAGCGATCAGCGCGTTGTAGCCGGAAAAAGCCGCTTCGCGGCTCGCGCGACATCTTCGTGTCTTTGTGTCTTCGTGCGAACCAGAAAATCACACCGCCGCGCGCGCCAGCCGATCGTTGATCGCCGCGCCCAGCCCCTCATAGGGGATCGCCGCCACCGCGATCTTCGCCTTCGCGCTCGCCGCCCCGGCATGCAGCGCGTCGAACAGGCGCACCGCCGCCTCGGTCAAATCGCCCGCGGCGCTCAAATCATAATCGCCCGTCACCGCTCCGAAGCCGATCGCAAACTCATCGTCCGCAAAATCGACGGCCCCCAGCCGCACGGGCTTGCCCGGCGCATAATGGCTCGCGAGCATCCCCGGCGCGACGATCTCCGATCCCTTCACGCCGGTCACCGCGAGCCCGCTTGCCTCGGCCAGCATATCCGCCGTCACCGGCCCCGGCCGCAGGACTTCGATCGCGCCATCCTTCACCCGCACGATCGTAGACTCGACCCCGGCGCTCGTCGGCCCGTCGTCGATCACCAGCGCGATCCGCCCGTCGAGGCTCGCGAGCACATGCTCGGCCCGCGTCGGGCTCACCCGCCCGCTCGCGTTGGCGCTCGGCGCGGCGAGCGGCGCGCCGCTTTCCGCGAGCAGCGCCTGCATCGCGCGGTGCCCCGGCACGCGCAGCGCAATCGTCTCGAGCCCAGCGGTCGCAATGCTCGCAACCGGGCAATCGGGGGTGCGCAGGACCACCAACGTCAGCGGCCCCGGCCAGAACATCTCCGCCAGCGCCCGCTCAATCGAGCCGAACTGGCCCAGCCGCTCGGCGGCCGCCAAATCCGGTACATGGACGATCAACGGGTTGAAATCGGGCCGGCCCTTCGCGGCGTAGATCCGCGCGACCGCCTCGGCACTCCGCGCATCGGCGGCTAGGCCGTACACCGTCTCGGTCGGTACGGCGACCGGCTGCCCCTCCCCGATCAGCCCCCCGGCGCGCACCATTGCCTCCGCGCCGAACGGGCGGATATCGGTTGTCATGCGCGTTTGACCGTCGGCCATGCCGCGCTATAGCGCCCGCGCAACGATATTCACCAGCAAAGTGGCACCCTATGACCTATACGCCGCCTACCACCGAACAGCTCTTCGTCCTCAATCACATCGCGCGCATCGACGCGATGGCCGCCCACGACAAATTCGCTGCCGCGACCCCCGATCTGATCGAGGCGATCGTCACCGGCATCGGCGAGTTCGCCGCCGACGTTTACGCCCCTCTCAACCGCGTTGGCGACACGCAGAATCCCAAGTGGGACGACGGCAAGGTCACTATGCCCCCCGGCTTCAAGGATGCGTACACGCAGTTCGTCGAGGCGGGCTGGGGCAGTATCGACGGCCCCGGCGCCTATGGCGGCCAGGACCTCCCCTTCACCCTCGCGACCGTCGTGATCGAGGCGCTTGGCAGCGCGAACATGGGCTTTTCGCTCTGCAGCATCCTCACCCCCGGCGCGATCCACGCGCTGATGGCCTATGGCACCGAGGAACAGCGCCAGACCTGGCTGCCGAAGCTGATTACCGGCGAGTGGAACGGCACGATGAACCTGACCGAGCCCGCCGCGGGCAGCGACGTCGGCGCGCTACGCTCGACGGCGGAGAAGGTCGCCGAGGGCCCCAACGCCGGCCTTTACAAGATCAAGGGGCAAAAGATCTTCATCACCTTCGGCGAGCATGACCTGACGGACAATATCGTCCACCTCGTCCTCGCGCGCACCCCTGGCGCGCCCGAGGGAACGCGCGGCATCTCGCTGTTCCTCGTCCCCAAATACCGCCTCGACGCCGCGGGCAACCCGACGATCAGCAACGGCGTCCACTGCGCCTCGATCGAGCATAAGCTTGGCATCCACGGCTCGCCGACCGCGGTGATGGTCTATGGCGAGGACGAGGATTGCCTCGGCGAGATCGTCGGCGACGAAATGGGCGGCATGCGCGCGATGTTCGTGATGATGAACAATGCGCGGCTGATGATCGGCTGTCAGGGCATCCAGATCGGCGAGCGCGCGACGCAGCAGGCGCAGCGCTTCGCCGCCGAGCGTGTCCAGTCGGCGCTCGCGGGCTCTCCCGACCGCACGCCGGTCACGATCGACCAGCATCCCGACGTGCGCCGGATGTTGTGGCGGATGCGCGCACAGACCGAGGCCGCGCGCGCGCTGACCTATTATGCCGCCGCACAGATCGACTTCGGCAAATTGGGCGACGAGGCCGCCGCGATGCGCGCCGAGGTGCTGATCCCGCTCGTCAAGGCGCACGCGACCGACATCGGCTGCGAGGTCGCGAGCCTCGGCGTGCAGGTGCATGGCGGCATGGGCTTCATCGAGGAAACCGGCGCCGCGCAGCATTATCGCGACGCGCGCATCGCCCCGATCTACGAAGGCACCAACGGCATCCAGGCGGCGGATCTGGTGGGCCGCAAGCTCGGCATGGCCGGCGGCGACCTCGTCCGCGCCCTGATCGACGACATCGCGCGCGCGCCGCCGATTTCCCTGAATTGCAGCAGCTCGTCGACGCCTGCCGCGCGGTCACCGACTGGATGGTCGGCGCGGGCACCGCCGACCGGCTCGCGGGCAGCTACCCCTATCTCACCATGCTCGCGACGGCGACGTGCGGCTGGCTGATGGCAATCCAGCACCGGGCGGCGCGCGTCGCGCTCGATGAGGGCAGCGGCGACCGCGCCTTCCTCGAAGCCAAGGTGACGTCGACGCGTTTCTATCTGCAACAGATCGTCCCGGCGGCCGCGGGCCTCGCGGCGTCGGCACTCGCCGGCGACGCGGCGCTCGAACCGCTGCCCGCCATCGCTTAATCGACCGAAATCCGGGGTCTTGCGCGGCATGGTGCGGCGCAAGACTTCGTTCATGATTAACGCGATGATAACCATCTCAGGCTAGGCAGTTTCCGCAATCTTGCGGAGACGTGCGTGCCCAATTCGGTCCATTCCCTGATCATCAGCTGGCGGACCATCGGTCTGTCATTGCTGATCAGCGCGATCGTCGGCCTGCTTTCGGTGGCCGAACCGATTGACCGCGTCCTCGAAGCCGCTGTCGGTCGCACAGCCTGGCGGCCGGTTTCGGGCGACATCGTCGTCGTCGCGCTCGATGACAAGACCGTCGAAAAGTCGGTGCGCGGCGAGTTTTCGATGACGCAGCACGGCCGCCTTGTCGATGCGATCAACACCGCGGGCGCCAAGCGCCTCTTCATCGACTTCACCTACGAGCGCCGCCGGAAGGACCGCGATCTTCCGCGCCTGACCGACGCGGTCAAGCGGATGGACGACCGGATCGTCCTCGCCGTGGCGGCAAAGACCGCGCGCGGCGGCAAAGCCGAACTCAGTCGTGAGCCGGGCCCGGCATTCGGCAAGCGCGCGCAACTCGCCTGCATCGGCTGGGAATATGAACTGTGGCAGGTCTGGCGCATCCCGATCACGCTCGATGTGGACGGAACGCCGATGCCGAGTTTCTCGTCGCTGCTCGCCAACCGCCGCTCGAACGAGGCCGGCGTTTATGCCATCGACTATAGCTACGATGTCGACACGATCACGACCTACAGCGCGATCGACGTGCTCGAGGGCAAGGTCGGCGCACGCGAACTCGCTGGCAAGGACGTCATTTTTGCCCCCACATCGGTGATCTTTCAGGACAGCCACTATCTACCGGGCAACGACCGCGTTCCGGGCGCCTATATCCATCTGATCGGTGCCGAAACGCTGAAGCGCGGCATGCCGATCGACATCGGCTGGCTGCCCAGCCTGATGCTGACCGCCGCCGCCATGATGGGCGCGATGATCTATCGCCGCGCGCGCTGGTTCAACATCATCGCGCTCGCGACCATCGGGGTGCTGATCGCCGGCAAGATCCTCCTGATGACGACGCTGGTCAGCAGCGCGATCGGCGCCAGCTTCATATTGATTGCGGCGATCGCGGCCAATGTCTCGCGCTCGAAGCGGCGCCGCTCGGCGCAGCGCGAGAATCCGGTTTCGGGCCTTCCCAATTTTCGAGGCGCTGCGTTCCCAGCCGGCATTCGGCAGCGCGACGGTCATCGCGGCGAGGGTGGTCAATTTCGAGGATCTCGCCGCCTTCATTCCCGGGGACGGCATCGACAAGCTCGTCGAACAGGTGACCCGCCGCCTTCAGCTCGCCTCGCAGGGCACGACGTTGCACCACGATCTGGACGGCACCTTCGCCTGGCTTGTGCCCTATTATCAGCACAGCCAGATCGAAAGCCAGCTCGCGGGCCTCGCCGCGTTGTTCAACGCGCCGCTGACGATTGGCGAACTGCGCGTCGACGTTGCGATCGCTTTCGGGGTGAACGACGAATTCGAAGGCTCGAACGCCCAGCGCCTCGCCGCCGCGCTCGTCGCCGCCGAGCGCGCGATCCGAACCCGCGCGCTGTGGACCAAATATACGTCGCGCCAGAAAGAGGATGCCGGCTGGCAGCTCAGTTTCCACTCGCAGCTCGAAGATGCGCTGACCGGCGGCGACATCTGGGTCGCCTTCCAGCCGCAATATGAAATCGCGACGCGCAAGCTCGTCGGCGTCGAAGCGCTGGTGCGCTGGACGCACCCGACGCGCGGCCCCATTCCGCCCGACGAATTCATCGTCCAGGCCGAAAAGAGCCAGGACATCTATCGCCTGACGCTGTTCGTCATGGATCAGGCGATCCGCTCGGCGGCGCAGCTTCACGCGCGCGGGCTCGAGGTCAACATGTCGGTCAACCTGTCCGCGACCCTGCTCGATCACAGCGACCTGGTCGGCACGATCCGCGTCATGCTCACCGCGCATCATCTGCCGGCCGAATTGCTGACGGTCGAAATCACCGAAACCGCCCAGATCGAAAACAGCCGCCAGGCGCGCCAGACGCTCGCGCAGATTCGCCGCGCCGGTATTCGCCTGTCGATCGACGATTATGGCACCGGCCAGTCGAACCTCGAATATCTGACCGAGATCGAGGCCGACGAAATCAAGATCGACAAGCGATTCGTGATGACCATGCGCGATTCGCAACGGAACTTCGAAGTCGTCAAATCGACGATCGAACTGGCTCACCGCCTGGGCGCCGTCGCGGTCGCCGAAGGCATCGAGGACGCCGAAACCATGGCGCTTCTGAACGATCTCGGCTGCGACGTCGGCCAGGGTTATCATCTTGGAAAACCGCAATTGTTTTCCGAACTGGCGACCAGTCTCAGCACCACCCCGCACAGCCGTACCGCATAACTGCCATTCTGGCGGCAATCATTATAGTTAAGACTCGATTTACCTTACTAATTAAGGTATATGCTCCGTTAACTGTTCTTCGTGGGCAGTCCAAACAGGAGATCTGACATGGGTTGGTTCTGGAAATTCCTGGGTGGCGGCGGCACCGGCAACGGTGGCGGTTCGGCCTAACCTGGACACAAGAGATAGGGATCGGGCCTCGGCATTGCCGGGGCCCTTTTCTTTTGTCCGCTTGCCGTTTCGGGCGCGCCGCCGAAGGCGCGGAACGAGCCGCGCGTTAACTTTTGGCGATTTTGCAGACCGAAGCCGGATCGGCGGGCCTCCATCGATTGCAGTTATTTAGCCCTTCCCCTTCAGGGGAGGGGGCAACGAAGACTTGGCAGCTTGCTGCCTAGTCGTAGTGGGGTGGCCATCGGCCTGGCAAGGCTTCATTCCCTCCGATCTGGCGGCAATGCCGGAAGCGACCGATTGCGGACATTAGCCCCTCCCCTTTAGG
>JACDQN010000324.1 GCA_015657575.1 Sphingopyxis sp. | reverse complement strand
CGCGCCGGCGCCGAACTCGCGACGATCCCGGTCGACAGCAGGCTGACGTCGCCCGCGGCATAATGCGTCGCCTTGAGCGGCCCGAGCAATTGCCCCGTCGGATCGGTGCGATAGAGCCGCATCCGCAAACTGTCGGGCACGCCCTTGTTGTCCGACGACAGCCGCGCGTCGAAACTATGCTTCAGCAGCTCACCCGCGGCAAAAACCTCATAGCGCGCCTGCGTATAATGGCCCCCGCGCTTGTCCGACACGATCCCCGCCGACGCGACGACATCGACCGACGGCGTCGTCCACGCCTGATAGGGCCGCGCCGCCTGCGGCAGGCTGGCAAGGTCGAACTGCGCCGCCGGACGGATCCCCGCCGCCCGCGCCCGCCGCTCGGCGGCGAGCTGGAACGGCAGCTTTTCCTTGCTGTCGATGCGCAGCACCGCGTTCGACAGATCGGCGCTGATCGGTATACCCAGCCATTTGTTGAGGCTGGCAAGATCGACGCACCAGCCCGCCGGCGTGTCGCGGATCGCGGTCGCGCCGATGCGGAAGCTCTCGCTCCCCGCGCGCACCTCGCCGCTGTCGCGGTCGATCGTCAGGCTGCGCCGCTCATCGAACACCCAGCCGGTTGCGCGGCGCAACTTCTTGTCGACACGCACCGCCATGTCGAGTGCGAGCACCATGTCGGCGAGGTCGACGCACACCCCCTGCGGCGTCTGATAGCCGCGCACCCCGTCGCCGAGCCGATACTGCCCCGACCGCAGATCGAACAGCCAGCGGTCGTCCTCATTCGCCGTCCAATTGTCCGCTGCGAGCGAAACCGGCTCTTTTTCAACGGCATGAGCGCCGGTGGGCGACAGGCCCACCAGCGCCAAACCAGCGAATATCGCCGGCTTCCACCTCGAAAGAACCGCGCGCAGCACGCGCCCTGTCCGCTACCGGATTCCCCTTGGCCTATTTCACCACCCGGTCGGCCTCGTCGATCGTGCCGCCGCCGACCTCGCGATCCTCGGTGTAGCGGATATGCAACGGCCCCTTCAGCTGCGCCGCGAGTTCGGGCGGTACGCGCAGCGACACCTTGCGCGCGCCGATTTCGGGATAGACCGCGATGCCGCGCGCGACGAGCAACGGTTCGGCCTTGCCCGGCCGCGTTACCTCGATATCGCCATAGACCGAGCGGTTGCCCGTGCGCGTCAGGTCAAAGTTGAACGCCGGCCCGTCGGGCGTCTCGCCAACCCACGCCTCGCCGATCACCGCTTCGGCGCCGAGGTCGCCGACGCGTACGATCACCGGGATGGTGATGCCATAGATGGGCGTGAGCGCGATCGACACGCCGCCGCTCGCCGCTTTCGGCGTATCGGTCGCCGCGACCGTGTCGGGCACGGCGCGAAACAGCATATGCGCGCGATATTCGCCCACCGGCGTGCCTTCGGGAACACGGACGCCGACGCGGATCACCTGCGGCTGGTTGGGCGGCAGCGTCACGCGGCGCGGGCTGAACGCGATCATTTCAAGCGCCGCCTTTTCCGCTTCGTTCGCCGCTTCCTCGGCGATCTCGTCGAGCCCGCCCTCGGCGGTCATCCGCTTGATCTCGAGGCTGATGCGATAGGTCGCCGCTTCGCTGCCGATATTGTTGAGCACCACTTCGGTCCCGCGCGACCCGTCGAGGACGAGGCGCGTCGGCGCGACGAGCAGATCGCCCGATGCCTGAGCAGGAGCCGCCGCGGCGCCGAGCGCGGCCGCGGAAAACAGGCCGAAAGCCTTGAAAAAACGCAACATGGATACGATCCCCACAATCGTTGGTCCGGTGCGGTCCCCACCGCGCCGTCTGGTCGCATCCTGCGTGCCCGAACATGGTTGATATTTCGCTAACCACGCTGGATTCGGACGGTTTCCTTCTTCCGTCATCCCGGACTTGATCCGGGATCCCGCTTTTTGACGGGATAGGCCGGCTTCGACCTCAAGCGAGACCCCGGATCAAGTCCGGAGTGACGATGGAGGAGGGCTGAAATCGCCCTCACATAAAACGAAAAAAGGCCGCCGGGGCTGGCGCCCGGCGGCCTTTTTCATGGCCGGCAGACCCGAAAGCCTGCCGATCCCCCCACCCGCTTGGAAAGCTTTACTGGTAGTTGGCGGTGACGTTGAACGTCCCGGTGTAGTCGCCCGACGCCTGGTTGGCGCCGACGTTCAGCGTGCCGCCGACCTGGAACGCACCGCCCGAGGTGCCCAGCGTGACCGTGGTATTCGAATAGGTCAGCGCTGCGGTCATCGTGCCGCTAATCGAACCGTTGAGCGTCACGTTCGCGTCGCCGCCGACGACGACAACGGCGCCATTGGTGCCCACGATGTTGAAGTTGGCAGCGGTCGTCGTACCCGTGCACAGCAGACCCGCGCCGCAGGTCGCGCCGCCCGAGGTCGACACCGCGACGGTCGAGGCGGTGGCGCCGCTGACGATCGTCGCGAACTGCAGGTCGCTGGTGTTGGTCAGCTGGATCTGGCGCAGGATCTTGGCTTTCGCCGTACCCGTGGCCGTTGCCGCCTGCGCCGCCGAAGCGTTCATGGCGAGAGCAGCAATCGCGGCGCCGACGAGGGCGCGCTTCATTCCAAAGTTGCGCATATGATTTGGTCCCTTGAATGCGAAAACAGTCAAATCCGAATGGAAATCCCACCCCATTCGCCGACCCCCTTTAGCGGGCGACCCGTTCAACCTTTGCCAGCAAGCATGGTTAACAGCGCATTAGGAATTGGCCTGCATTACGCAAGGTAAGCGAACAAAATCAGCGCCTTGGCGCGATTCAAGGATGGTCGCGGGGACCAGCTTCGAACCTTTGACGGCCCGGATCGAGACAAATTAATCGGCGACGGCGAAAGATTCGCGCAAACAGGATCGCAGCGTCAGATCGATTCGCCCGACAATCGCTGGCAGATCATGTCGAGCTGATCGAGCGACGCGAAACGCAGCGTCAGCGCGCCCTTGCCCCCACCGGCATATTGAATCGCGACGCCGATGCCGAGCAATTCGGACAAATGGCGTTCGACCGCGACGATGTCGGGGTCGCGCGCGCCGCCGAGGGCCGGTTCGGCCGCCGCCGGCTTGCGCCCGCCGCCTTTTTCCGCGCGCACCAGCGCCTCGACCGTGCGCACCGACAGGCCTTCCTTGACGACCTTGCGCGCGATCGCTTCGGCATCGTCGGCACCGATCAGCGCACGCGCATGCCCCATCGCCAGCGATCCGTCGCCGATCAGCGCCTGGACCCCCGATGGAAGGTCGAGCAGCCGCATCAGATTCGCGACATGGCTGCGCGATTTGCCGACCAGCTTGGCGAGTTCTTCCTGGCTGTGGCCGAAATCGTCGATCAGGCGGCGATAGGCGCCCGCCTCTTCGATCGCGTTGAGGTCCTGCCGCTGGATATTCTCGACGAGCGCGATTTCATAGGTTGCGGCATCGTCGAGTTCGCGCACCAGCGCGGGGATCTGGTGCAATCCCGCGCGCTGCGCCGCGCGCCAGCGCCGTTCGCCCGCGACGAGCTGATACCCGTCGCCGTCGGGCGACCGGCGCACGATGATCGGCTGGAGCAGCCCGCGCGTTGCGATCGAATCGGCCAGTTCGCCGATCGCCGCCTCGTCGAAATGGCGGCGCGGCTGGCCGGGGAGCGGCCGGATCTGCCCGACCGCGACATGCTGCACCGAATCGCCGCTCGCCGAAGCGGCGGTCTTCGCGGCACCCCCGGGCGTCGCGAGCACGGGCG
>JACDQN010000323.1 GCA_015657575.1 Sphingopyxis sp. | reverse complement strand
GGCGCGCTCACGCCGGGTGTCGAGTTCGGTGGCGTCGAGGATCGCCTGTTTGACGTTCGGATGCACCGTCTCCTGCGTCGCGATGAAACGCGTGCCCATGTTGATCCCGTCGGCGCCAAGTGCGAGCGCGGCCACCAGCGAGCGGCCGTCGACCATGCCGCCTGACGCGATGAAGGGGACCGAGAGCGCGCGCGCAGCGGCGGGAAGCAGGATGAAGTTCGGAATATCGTCCTCGCCCGGATGGCCGCCGCATTCGAAGCCATCGACGCTCACTGCGTCGCAGCCGATGGCTTCGGCTTTGAGCGCGTGACGGACGGAGGTGCATTTGTGGATCACCTTGACCCCTGCGGCCTGCAGTGCGGGCAGGACTTCGGCGGGGTTATTGCCGGCGGTCTCGACGGCGTTCACTCCGCCTTCGATGATCGCGGCGACATAGCCGGGATAATCGGGCGGATTGACCGACGGCAGGAAGGTGAGGTTCACGCCGAACGGCTTGTCGGTCATCTTGCGGCAGCGCTTGATCTCTTCGAGCAGTGCGGGTCCGTTCGGAAACGTCAACGCGGTGATCATGCCGAGCCCGCCGGCATTGGAGACGGCCGCAGCCATTTCCGCAAAACCGACATAATGCATGCCGCCCTGCACAATCGGTCGTTCGATGCCGAAAAGTTCGGTGATTCGCGTGCGCATATCCTGTCCCTTCAAAATGTTTACGGCGTAAATATGTAAGTCCGTCCTCTTTGTCAAGATTGACATATACGACGTATAATTTATTTATATGCGCGACAATTTTGACAGGAGCAGGTGATGACATCGACCACGGCCGCGAAGAGCGGACAGCGCGCGGGGGAGGCGGTCCAGCTGGTTCCGGTCATGCGCCTGTTCAGCGAATTCGCATCAAAGCGCGCGGGCCGACGGTTCGGCGATTATCATGCGTTGCACGGCTGGTCGGTCGAGGAGCCGGACGCTTTCTGGCGAGCGGTGTGGGATTTCGACAGCATCGTGTCGCCGGATACGCCGCCCGACCGGATCCTGGTTGGGAAGACCATGCCGGGTGCGATCTGGTTCCCCGGCTGCCGCGTCAATTATGCGGCGCAGATATTGCGCCACGTCGACGCTGCCGAGGCGGCGGGTTGTCCCGCGATCCTTGCCGAGGATGAGCATGGACCGATCGAGACGATCGGCTGGCGCGAATTGCGCAGCCGGGTGGCGGCCTTCGCGTTCAGCCTGAAAGAACTCGGCATCGGACGCGGTGACCGGGTCGTCGCCTATCTTCCCAACCGACCCGAGGCGATCGTCGCCTTCCTGGCTTGCGCGTCGATCGGCGCGATCTGGGCGATCTGCTCGCCCGACATGGGCATTCCCGCGATCCTCGAACGCTTTCGCCAGATCGACCCCAAGCTGTTCATCGCGACCGATGGAGTAACCTATGGCGGCAAGCCGATCGACCGCAGCGATGCGGTAGCCGAAATACGCGCCGCGCTGTCGTCGCTCGAACGCTTCATTCTCGTCCCCTCCGGACTTGGTACGCGGGATTTTCCCGATTCGATCGATTTCCGGTCGCTCCTCATGGCTGAGGGGCGCGATCTGGACGGTTTCGTGCCCGAATGGCTGCCTTTCGACCACCCGCTGTGGATCGTCTATTCGAGCGGCACGACGGGAAAACCCAAGGCGCTCGTTCACGGCCATGGCGGCATATTGATGATGTCGGCGGCGGGGCGAATTCATTCGGACCTTGGTGCGAGCTATGACGCGCGCACGCCGGGCGAACGCTTCCACTGGTTCAGTTCGACGGGCTGGATGATGTGGAATCTTCAGGTCGGCGGGCTGCTCGGCGGTACCACCATCTGTATTTTCGACGGCAGTCCGATGGGATCGCGCGAAGCGCCCGACTGGGGGCTGCTCTGGCGCTTCGCCGCGCGCAACAGGGTCAGCTTCTTTGGCGCAGGGGCGCAATATTACACGCTCGCGGTCAAGGCGGGGGTCGACTTCACGAGGGTCGGCGACCTTTCGGCGGTACGCGCGCTCGGCAGCACGGCATCGCCGCTGCCAGCGCTGGTTCAGACAAACCTGTCGCACATGATCGCGCAGGCGGGCGCGACGCGCGTGTGGTGGTTCAACAGCTCGGGCGGAACCGACATCTGCGGCGCCTTTTGCACCGGTAACCGCGAACTGCCCGAGGCGCCGGGCAAGCTGCAATGCCGCCAGCTCGGCGCCGCGGTCGAGGCGTGGGACGAGGATGGACAGGCCCTGCTTGGCGAAGTGGGCGAACTCGTCTGTACAAAGCCGTTGCCCAGCATGCCCTTGTTCCTGTGGGGCGATGCCGATGGATCGCGCTACCGCGACTCCTATTTCGATACGTATGACGGCGTCTGGCGCCACGGCGACTGGATCCGGATCGAGGCGGCGGGCGCGTGCGAGATCTTCGGGCGCAGCGATGCGACGATCAACCGCGGCGGTCACCGTATGGGCACCAGCGAAATCTATGACGCCGTCGAACGGCTGAGGGATGTCGCCGACACGCTGGTGATCGACGTGCGCGCAAAGGATGGCGACAGCGAACTGCTGCTTTTCGTGGTGCCAGCCCCGGATGCCGTACGCGGCGACGCGCTCGCCGCGCAGATCCGTGATGCGATCCGCACCGGCCTGTCGCCGCGCTTCCTTCCCGACCGGATCGTCGAGGTGGTGGCGATCCCGCGTACCCTGTCGTCGAAGAAGCAGGAACTGCCGATCAAGCGGCTGTTCGAGGGCGCCGACCTTGCCAAGGTCATCGATCCCTCGGCGATGGCGAACCCCGAGAGCCTCGCTGAATATGCGGCGCTCGCCGCCGCCTTCGAGCAGCGCGAAGACGCCTAGGCGGCGCGGGCCGCGAGCGCGATCGCCTGCGCGGCGACGGCATCGAGG
>JACDQN010000322.1 GCA_015657575.1 Sphingopyxis sp. | reverse complement strand
GCCCACCCCGCTGCGACTAGGGCGCAAGCGCCCAAGTCTCGCTGCCCCTCCCGCAAGCGGGAGGGGACATCAGCCCAGTCCTTTGGCGGCCGTTTCCCCCATATCCCGCCGCTCAATTGCCCTCGGGCTGGGGGTAGCAGCAGCGCGAGCAGGATCGCTCTGCATTCGCCGCAGATCGTGCCGTCGATCAATTCGGGGCGGAAACGCCGCTGGAACGCGACCGTCGCCGCAAAACCGTCGGTCACATCATAACCGAAACGTTCGAGCGCGAGCAGGAACCCCGCGTCGGTCCATAAGGGATCGGTCAGTTTCTTGGTCGGGCGTGGCAGCGCGAGGCGGCGGCGCGCCAGCTCTTCCCAAGGGAAAAGCTCGCCCGGATCCTGCTTGCGCGTCGGGGCGATGTCGGAATGGCCGACCACATTGCCGCGCGTGATCGCGTGACGGTCCTTGATCTGATGGACCAGCCGCACGACCGAGGCGATCTGCGGATCGGGGAACGGCACATAGCCCCATTCATGCCCCGGATTGACGATCTCGATCCCGACGCTCGCCGAATTGATATCGCTGACCCCGCGCCAGTGCGACCTGCCCGCGTGCCACGCGCGCTTGTCCTCGGGCACCATGACGGTGATCTGCCCATCCTCGCTGACGACATAATGGGCCGAAACCTTGGATTCGGGATTGGCAAGCCAATCAATGGCTTCGGCACCGCTCTTCATACCAGTGTAATGAAGGACGATCATCGAGACCGGCAGCGCGCGTTCGTCGAAATTCGGCGACCAGCGTTCGATAAAATCGCTCATGCGCTTGTGGGGCCCGTCCTGTGCTTGCCTGTCCGTCGATTGCGCCAGCGGGGCGCAAAAAGCAAGGTCAGGCCGCAAGCGACGGTGCAACGGGCGGCCGACGGACCTGCTGGTCGGCAGGTTCGTAAAGACCGCGCAAACGCGGGCTCGCGACGAACTGGTCGGTCTGGCCGAGCACCGTCTCGCCCGCGCCGAGGACAAGGAAGCTTTGCGGCGCCGCCATCGCACGCAGCCGCGCGAACGCCTTTTGGCGCATCGGACCCGAAAAATAGAGCAGCAGATTGCGGCAGAAGATCAGGTCGGCGGGGTCGAGCAACGGTGGCCGGTCGGTGAGCATGTTCTGTACCGAAAAATCGATCCGGCGGCGCAGGTCCGCCTTCGCAAGCCACCCCGCGTCGGTCTGGTCGAACCAGCGCACCATGCGCTGAACGGGCAGGCCGCGCTGGATCTCGAACTGGCTGTAGAGACCGACGCGCGCGCGCGAAATCGCATGATAGCTGACGTCGGTGCCGACGATATGGACCTGCCAGCCTGCCCATTTCTCGCCCTGTTCGGCGAGCAGCATCGCCATCGAATAGGCTTCCTGCCCCGTCGATACGCCGCAATGCCAGATGGTCAGCCGCCGCTGGCGGGCATTGATCGTTCTGATATTCTCAAGTGCTTTGGCAGCAATGTCATCGAAAACACTATATTCACGATAGAAATAGGTTTCATTGTTGAGCATCGCGTCGACCGTATCGTCGAGCAGCTGGCGACTGTTCGAGGTGACGAGCGCAGCGACGAGCGCGTCGAGGTCGGCGATGCCGTGGCGCTGCATCACCGGTTTCAGCGACATTTCGATACGCCAGATGCGGTTCGGCGACAGCGTCTGGCCCGTCCGCGATTCAAGCACGCCCATCAGCACGCGATAGGCCGACTCGCTCGCGGTCCCGCCCATCATGGCCGCCGCCGCCCCGAAAGGAAGCTGCCAAGCATCAGCGCGATCGCGTCGGGATTGAGCGTCGCGGCGGCGATGCCCGCCTTGGCAACGGCGCCGGGCATGCCCCAGATGACGCAGCTTTCGGGCGCCTGCGCAAAAACGGTGCCGCCCGCCTGTTTCAGCCGGCCGGCACCCGTCGCACCGTCGCGGCCCATGCCGCTGAGGATCACCGCAATCGCGCCGCCGCCATAGACATCGGCAACCGACGCGAGCATCGGGTCGGCCGAGGGGCAACAACCATTATCGACCGGCCGGCGGTCGAGCGCGATTTCGCGGCGACGGCCGTTCGCGACGACCATCAGATGCGCGTCGCCGGGCGCCAGATAGATGTGGTTCGCCTCGACCGGCATGCCCGCGGCGGCAACGACGACCTTGCGCACGGTCATCGTCGCGATCTGCTTCGCATAAAATTCCATGAACGCGTCGGGCAGATGCTGGGTGAGCAGGATCGGCGCGGTGACGCGTGGGTCGAGATTGGCGAGAAAATTGGTGAAGGCCGGGATGCCGCCGGTCGATGCGGCGACCGCGATGCACTCGATCGCCTGATCGGTGTCGATCGCGACGGGCGCTGGCGGCACGGGCGGGCGACAGGCGACGCGCGCGACCGCGGGCATCTCGCGCTGCTGGCCGAGCGACATGATGCGGTCGGTCAGCACTTCGGCGAAGCGCCCCGAAAAGCTGCCGCGGCCAGGCTTGGCGAGCGTGTCGCTGGCGCCGAGCGCGAGCGCTTCGATCGCCGCGGGACCGCCCTCGACGCAGTTCGACGACAGGATGAGCACGCGCGCATTGGCCGCGCGTTCCAGGATGTGCGGCAACGCGTCGATGCCGTTCATCCCCGGCATTTCGATGTCGAGCACGACGACATCGACAGGTTCGGCCGCAAGATAGGCGAGCGCGTCATGCGCCGAGGCGACCGATGCGCACACCGCCAAGCCGGGGCGCTGATCGACAATCCGTTCGAGGATGCTGCGCACGACAAGGCTGTCGTCGACGAGCATGACGCGGACGGTACGCGCCGCCGGCGCCGTGTCGCTCTCTTCGGGGTCCGATATCCTGGGTTGCGGCCGGGTCATGGTGACAGCCTCAGGCGACGCCGACGAGCTGCAACTTTCCTTCCGAGCGTTTCGCGGTCGAACGGCTTCATTCACATATTCGTCGCGCCCGACCTCGATCGCCGGT
>JACDQN010000321.1 GCA_015657575.1 Sphingopyxis sp. | reverse complement strand
TCCACCACCGCCTGCGGCGGCGGTCCCCCTCCCCGCAAGCGGGGAGGATTATGAATGGCAGCTACCGGCCGGAAGCCGCCGTTGCTTTACCTCCTCAGCTTCCCGAGCCCGCCAAGGATATCGTCGAGTGGATTGCCGTCGCCATCGAAGTCGAGCATCTTGCCGAGCCCGCCCAGTCCACCCGCCGACGGCGCGGCACCGCCGCCCATCGCGCCGCCGAGGACGTTGCCGAGCATGCCACCGAGCCCGCCGCCTTCGTTGCCGCCCTGTTTCGCGATATAGCCCGCGACCATCATCGCGAGGATCGGCAACATCTTCTTGAGCAGCCCCGAATCGAGCCCGGTCTGTTCGGCAGCGTGGCCCGCGACGTTGCGACTCACGTCTTTCGACCCGAAAATCTGGCCGAGCACATCATTGCCCTGCTCGACCGGGGTCGGCTGCGGCCCGAGCACCGAATCGAGCAGGCCGCCGCCGCCGAGCTGGCCGAGCAGGCCGCCGAGCCCCTCGATCCCACCCCCGCCCTGCGCCTGCTTCTTGAACCCGCCGAGGATTGCGGGCAGCAGCGCCTCGGCGCCCTGTTTCGCAATCGCAGGCGGAACGCCCAACTCCTTCGCCATCGATTCGATGCCGCCGGCCTGCGCCAATATGTCGGTCAGGTTCATGATAATCTCCCACTTCGGCACGCAATCGGACCGCGCCGTCATGTGCCAATATAGCGGCGGCTCCGGGAAGGAGGAGTGGTTCATTTCGCTGTCATTTTCAAATGCATAGGTTCATCCTGCGGCCCCGCGACTCACCCCCGGGACGTGGCCGTTTTCTGTGGGAGCAAGACAATGAGCATTTTCAGCAAGATCAAGGACGCCATTTTCGGCAAGAAGGCCGTGGCTGCGGAGCCCGCCGCTGCGCCCGCGACGCCCGCCGCTCCGGCAGCGCCCGTTCCCGCCGCCCCCATCGCAATCAGCGATGTCGATGTCGAAGCGATCCTGACCGCGCAGGGCGCCAATTCGACGCAGGATCTCAACTGGCGCACCTCGATCGTCGACCTGATGAAGCTGCTCGATATCGATTCGAGCCTCGCCAACCGCAAGGAGCTGGCGCAGGAGCTCGGCTATACCGGTGCGCTCGACGGCAGTGCCGAGATGAATATCTGGCTGCACAAGGCGGTGATGCGCGAGCTGGCGGCGAACGGCGGCAAGGTGCCCGCCGATCTGACCGATTGAGTCGATGCCCCCGTCGCGAAGCGATGGGGAGCGTTGGTCTCAGGGCCGATAGACTGCTGATAAATTTCGACGGGGGTCGGGAGAGCACGGGCTTTCCCGGCCCCTTTTCGTTGACCGGCGCGCACGGCCGCCTAGACAGGTTTCAACCGAAACAACATCGCGCAAGGGAGCTGCCCCGTGTCCAATCCGCTTTCCACCCCCGTCAGCCGCCGCCAGACGCTCGCCACCCTCGGCGCCGGCGCAGCGGGGATCGCCATCGCGGGACCAGCGGCAGCCGAGACCATCGCGACTGCGGGTCGCACGACGCCGCCTGCCGCTGCGCTGCTCGATTCGATCGCCGACAATCTGCTCAAGCTGTCGCCGAGGGGCAACCGGGCTCGGCATCGATACCGGCGACCGCGCCGCGATGCGCGCTCAGCTCGGCGACCGCTCGGCCGCAGGGATGACGGCCGTATCCGACACGCTGAAGGCCGACGTCGCGCGCATCCGCGCATTCAAGACCGACGGGCTCGACTATGCGACGCGCACCAGCCTGGCGGTCGTCGACAGCGCGTACAGCGTCGCGATCGACGGCTTCGCGCTGCCCTATGGCGATGTCGCGGTCGGCGGCTGGCGCAACACGCCCTATGTCGTGATCCAGAATGTCGGCGCCTATCTCGATATCCCCAAATTCCTCGACAGCGACCACCCGGTCAAAAATACTGCCGACGCGGAGGCCTATCTTTCGCGCCTCAATGCCTTCCCGGGCGTCCTCGACGGCGAGACCGAGCGGCTGAAGGCCGCGGGCGGCATGGGCCTGATCGCCCCCGCCTTCCTGATCGACAAGGCGGTCAAGCAGATGGAGGCGAGCCTTGCCGACGCCAAGGCGGGTGGATCGATGGTCGAAAGCCTCGTTCGCCGTACCGGCGAGGCGAAAATCGCCGGCGACTGGTCGTCACGGTCGTCGAAGATCGTTCAGGGGCCCGTCGCCGCCGCGCTGGAACGCCAGCTCGCCGAGCTGAAGGCGCAGCGGCCGAAGGCGACAATGGATGCGGGCATGTGGGCGCGCCCGCACGGCGACGAATTCTACGCCTGGGCGCTCCGCGCCTCGACGACGACGCGCATGACTCCCGAAGAGGTCCACGCGATGGGCCGCGAGCAGCTCGCCGACCTGCACGGCCAGATGGACCCGATCCTGAAGAAGCTCGGCTATACCAACGGATCGGTCGGCGACCGGATGAACGAACTCGCCAAGGACCCGCGCTTCAAATTCCCCGACAATGATCAGGGCCGTGCCGAGATCGTCGCCTATATCCAGACCTGGCTCGGCAAGATCCGCGCGCAGCTGCCGCGCGCTTTCCGCACTTTGGTGAAGGGCAATGTCGAGGTGAAGCGCCTGCCGCTCGCCGAGGAACCCGGCGCACCCGCGGCCTATGGCGGCGCGGGATCGATTGACGGCAGCATTCCGGGGCGCTTCTGGATCAACCTGCGCACCACCGAACTGCACAGCAAATATTCGCTTCCCGACCTGACGATGCACGAGGCGATCCCGGGCCATGCCTGGCAGGGCGAATATGCGCATTCGATGCCGCTGATCCGCACGATGCTGGCGTTCAACGCCTATTCGGAAGGGTGGGCCTTGTACGCGGAACAGCTGGCCGACGAGCTCGGCCTCTATGACGATTTCGAGGTCGGGCGTCTTGGCTATCTCCAGTCGCTCGCCTTCCGCGCCTGCCGCCTCGTCGTCGACACCGGCATCCACGCGAAGCGCTGGACGCGCGAACAGGGCGTCGAGTTCTTCGTGAAGGAGAATGGTTCTAACCCGCTCGAAGTCGCGAGCGAGGTCGACCGCTATTGCAGCTGGGTCGGGCAGGCGTGCGGATACAAGGTCGGGCACAGCGAAATCGTCCGTCAGCGCGGGCTGGCGCAGACGGCGCTCGGCGCGAAATACGACCTGCGCGACTTCAACGACACGGTCGTCAAGGGCGGCAACGTCCCGCTCGACGTGCTCGCGAAGAATGTCGCCGAATATATCGCGGGGGCGAAGGGGTAATTCGACCGTAGGCGACTATTTGTTTCACGCGAAGACGCGAAGACGCGAAGAAGAAGCCCAAGGCCGATAGGCCCGTAACTCCTTCAACGGTGCGACAATCGCGACGTTCAGGAGAAAGACCGCTTCGCGGCTGGCACGACCTCTTCGCGTCTTCGCGTCTTCGCGTGAAATGTTTCAACCCCCAGCGCCCAAGGGCTTCGGCAAAGGCATCAGATCGGGCTCCACGAACCCGCGCCGCGCCGGAACCGAGAACAGCAGCTCGCGGCTGTAGAAGCGCAGCGGCCAGTCGCGACGGCCGACGTCCGAGCGCAGCATGGCGTTGACGCGGGCCGACAGCCCGGTCTCGGCGGTTTCGGAGAGGAAGAGCCGCACGCCCGCGACATAGGCGCGCGTAATGCTGTCATGATAACCCTGTGTGTCGTCGTTCACGCCGCCGACGCTCTCGTTGTAGCGGCTGATAATTGTGGCGATCTCGGCATCGATATCGATGTCCGTACGCTCGCTGAGCAGCCACAGGCACGCGCCGAGATGCGCCTCGTGCGTCCACGCCTCGCGCGGCAGGGTCCGCGCGAGCAGGCCGGTGCCGATCGCGCGGATATCGTCATCGCCTGCGAACAGGCGGGGGGTATAGTCGGTGGTCATGAATCCGGTCCTTCCGGGTGAATGAGCACCCGGAAGTGGTCCGGGCAAATTATGCTGCGACGGCGGCCTGCGGCGCGGCCTGGCGGACGCCTTCGTCGACATGGTCCGCAAATTGCGCGAAATTGTCGATGAATTGCTCGACCAGCGATTGCGCGGTGCGGTCGTACGCCGCTTTGTCGGCCCAGGCTTCGCGCGGGTCGAGCAGCGCCGAATCGACGCCGGGCACCGCGACCGGAACCTGGAAGCCGAAGTTCGGATCCTTGCGGAATTCGGCGTCGTTGAGGCTGCCGTCGAGCGCGGCGTTGAGCAAAGCGCGCGTCGCCTTGATCGGCATGCGCTTGATCCCTTCCATCGTCGCCATGCCGCCGGTCCACCCGGTGTTGACCAGCCAGCACTGGACGCCGCCCTTGGCGATGCGTTCCTTGAGGAGGTTGCCATAGACCGACGGGTGGCGCGGCATGAAGGGGGCGCCGAAGCAGGTCGAGAAGGTCGCCTCGGGTTCGGTCACGCCGATTTCGGTGCCGGCGACGCGCGCGGTGTAGCCCGAGAGGAAGTGGTACATCGCCTGGTCCGGGGTCAGCTTCGCGATCGGGGGCAGCACGCCATAGGCGTCGGCGGTCAGCATGATGACGGTCTTCGGCACCGGACCCATATTCTTTTCCGACGTGTTCGGAATGAAGTCGATCGGGTAGGAACCGCGGCTGTTCTCGGCGAGCGTCGCGTCGTCGAAGTCGAGCTCGCGCGTTTCGGGGTCCATCACGACATTTTCGAGCACCGTGCCGAAGCGCTTGGTGGTCGCGAAAATCTCGGGCTCGGCCTCGGGCGAGAGGCGGATCATCTTGGCGTAGCAGCCGCCCTCGAAATTGAAGACCGCGGTGTCCGACCAGCCATGCTCGTCGTCGCCGATCAGCGTGCGCGAGGCGTCGGCCGACAAGGTCGTCTTGCCGGTGCCGCTGAGGCCGAAGAAGACCGCGGTGTCGCCGTCGGGGCCGATGTTGGCCGAGCAGTGCATCGGCATTACGCCCTTCACGGGGAGCAGATAGTTGAGGATGCCGAACACCGACTTCTTCATCTCGCCGGCATATTGCGTGCCGCCGATCAGGATCAGCTTTTCGGTGAAGTTCACCGCGATCACCGTTTCGGTGCGCGTGCCGTGCTTCGCCGGATCGGCGCGGAAGCTCGGCAGGTCGATGATCGTATATTCGGCCGCGAACACCGCGAGCTCCGCCGCGGTCGGGCGGCAGAGCAGCGTGCGGATGAACTGGCTGTGCCAGGCGAATTCGGTGATGACCTGCACGCCGACACGGTGCTCGGGCTGGGAGCCGCCGAACAGCTGCTGGCGATAGAGGCGCGGACGCTCGGCGAGGTGCGCGAAGAAATCGGCCTTGAGCGCGGCGAAATGGTCGGGCGTCATCGGGACGTTGGTTTTGCCCCACCAGATAGTGCCCGCCGTCTCGTCGTCCTGGACGATGAACTTGTCCTTGGCGCTGCGCCCGGTGTGCTTGCCGGTCTGGACGACGAGCGGGCCGTCCTTCGCGAGCAGACCTTCGCTGTTGCGGACAGCATCCTCGATCAGGGCAGAAGTGCCAAGATTTTCGGCCACGTCCGCCTTGGTTTCGACGGTGTCGGTGCCGATCGCAAGCTTCGTCATTATCTTCGCCTTTCCTCTGTCCCGACCGCACCTTTGCATAGGTATGCAGTGCATGCCATGCGAAAGCGTTGGGCCCGCATGAACATGGGGTGCCGACGGGACGTCGATTCCGAAATCCCGGCCGCGTTAGCGGCGGCAGGGGCTAAGGTCAAAAGATTAAAGCCCCGGACGGTCCCGCCGTGCCCCGCTTGCGACAAGCGTACCGACACGGAACCCTTCGAAGCTTCGCGCGGTTGTCGCAGGGGCGCTTATCGGCTAATTGCCCTGCAAGTCGGCCCCAATGGAAAGAGCATGACGGCAACCATCGCGCTGGTCGACGACGACCGCAACATCCTGCAATCCCTGTCGATCGCGCTGCAAGCCGAGGGATTCGTCACGCGCGTCTATTCGGACGGCGAGGCGGCGCTGAAGCCGCTGATCGATAATCCGCCCGACCTCGCGGTGTTCGACGTCAAGATGCCGCGCATGGACGGGCTAGAGCTGCTGCGCCGGCTGCGCGAGAAGAGTCAGCTGCCCGTCATCTTCCTGACGAGCAAGGACGACGAGATCGACGAGGCCCTGGGCCTCGCGATGGGCGCCGATGATTATATCGCCAAGCCTTTCTCGCAGCGCTTGGTCATCGCGCGCATCCGCGCGATCCTGCGCCGGGTCGAATTGAACCGCGCACCGCCGAGCGAGGATGACGAGCCCGTCGCCGAACCGATCACGCGCGGCAGGCTGCAGATGGATCCGGCGCGCCACAAGGTCAGCTGGGACGGCAAGGACGTCACGCTGACCGTCACCGAATTCCTGATTCTCGAAACGCTCGCGAGC
>JACDQN010000320.1 GCA_015657575.1 Sphingopyxis sp. | reverse complement strand
TGGGGAAGCCGACCTCGATCTCCTTGAACCCGCAGCGGACGAGCAGGTCGAAGAAGCGCGCCTTTTTCTCGGCATCCATCGGGTCGATCAGCGACTGGTTGCCGTCGCGCATGTCGGTGGAGAGCCAGATCGGCGCCTGTGTGGTGACGCGGCCGGGCCATTCGCGGTTCGCCAAGGGAACCTGCGGGAAGGCGCTATACTTGACCGAGGGATCGCGGAGCATGGTCATGATGGGAAAACTTCTTCTGCTGTCGGTTGCGGTGCTGTGTCGGTCGGACCCTTGAGCGGGTGGCCGCGACTAGCGCGCAGCCAGTGTCACGCCCAAGGGCGTGTAAGTCGCAGAAGAAGAAGGGCGTTGCCGCGCATGGGCAGCGCAATGATGCAAAATGTCGCGCTTGGCAAGAGGGGTGTGCGAAAATTGCGCGGTCAGTCAGCCACCCACTCCACCTTCGGGTCGTTGAAATCGACGACGTCGGCGAGCTCGAACACATTGGGATAGCCATAGCCGACGAGGTTGATGAAGGTCTGGATATTGAGCGCGAGCGGCGCCGACTTGAGCGGCACCGGGGCGCGCTGGTTCGAGAAATTATTGTTGCAATAGATGAGGATGGCGCGGTCGGGGTTGGCGCCGATCACCGCGGCGAGGCTTTCCGCGGTAAAGTCGGTAAGCGGCAGGTTGACCGCGCCCGCGATATGGCCGCGCGCGAAGGCGTCTTTCGAGCGCGCGTCGAGGAGGAGGGTGTCGGGCTTTGCGGCCGCGGCCTTGAAGGCGTCGAATTTGAGCAGGCGGTCGGCGCGCTGCGGCGCGACCGAAGCGGTGAGCGCCTGGAAGGCGGGATAGTCGATCTGGGGGTTCGCTTGCGCGAAGGCGGGGGTGGCGACGAGCGACGCGGCAACCAGCAAGGCTTTGCGCATGATATCCTCCCTTGAACGGGAGGGTTATGCGCGCGCCTTGCTGGCCGTGCGATGAATGCGGCTTACTGCTTTTCGAACGCCGCGTGGATCTCGAGTTCGACCTCGTCGCTGACCGCGGGGATGCCATAGGCGATGCCGAAGTCGCTGCGGCGGATCTTGCCTTCGGCTTCGAAACCGACGGTCGCTTTCTTGTTAAAGGGGTTGGTGCCCGCACCGTGGAAATCGACGTCGAGGGTGACGGGCTTGGTCACGCCGTTCAGCGTGAGGTTGCCGGTGACCTTCGCTTCGTCGCCGTCGTCGTCGAGGACGACGCTGGTCGACACGAATTTGGCGTCGGCGGGCGCCGGGCCGAAGAAGTCGGGCTTGCCGCCGTCCTTGCCCGCGCGGAGCAGATGGCCGGTGAGGCCGGCGCTGGCGGTGGTGACCTTGGCGACGGGGATCGTCACGTCGACCTTCGACGCGCCGGGATTGGCGGGGTCGATGACGAGCGTGCCGGTCACGTCGCCGAAAATGCCACTATATTTGCTGAAGCCGAAATGATCGACTTCCCACACGACCAGCGTGTGACCGGGATCGGCGGCGTAGGTGCCTGCGGTGACGCGTGCCTTGTCTTTGGCGCCGGGGGTGCCGGGTGACTGGGCGATGACCACGGGGACCGCGACGACGAGGGCGGCGAGAACGGTGAGGGGAGCGAGACGGCGCATGGATATCTCCTGTCGGGGGAAGGCGCGAAAGCTAGGCCAGAGGAGGCCGCGGCGTCAACAAGTCGCGGAGAAACACAGCGTTTCCGATTCAAGTCCAACAATCCGCCGATCGTCGCAAGGCGCTTGTGCGGTGCCCGTTTTCATGCTGCAACGCAACGGAAGTGCGAAGGCTGGGGGGCCTCATAGCATGGATGAGACGTTCGCGCGCGAAGCGGGCGAAGTGCAGAACGCCTTTCTGGCGGCGCCGTTCGAGGAGGACGGCTGGAACGCGGCGCTACGTCTGCTGGCGCGGCGCACCGGATCGTCGCATGCGCAGCTCCTGGGGCTCGGCGACGACGCGGCGCTGTTCAACTTCCTGCCCGACATCGACGCATCCTATCAGCACGAATTCCTGGAGATCGAGGCGTGGCGCCCCGAGGTCAACTGGCGCGTCGCGGCGAGCGGCCGGCCGCTCGAGATATTGAGCGAGGCGCATTACGACATCGTCCGCCAGCACAGCGGCAGCGCTGAATATGACGAGCATTGCCGCACCTGGGATGGCATCAACGGGTGCCAGACGGCGCTGATCGAGGGCGACGGGCTGCTCGTCGGGCTGGCGGCGCTGCGATCCGAACGCGAGGGACGCACCGAAGCGCGCGACCTCCAGATGTTCGGCGTCGGTGCAAGTTTTGCGCTGGCGGCGGTACGCATGCAGCAGGCGATGGCGCGGCGCGGCACGGACCTGACCGTCGGCGCATTCGACGCGATCGGCGTCGCGGCCTTTCTGATCGACCGGCATGGTGCGGTCGCGGCGCTGTCGGCGGCGGCCGAGGCGATCGTCGGCGAGCGCGCGGGCGGTGTGCTGTGTCTGCGGCGCCAGCAGCTCGGCGCGGCGCGGCGCGATGCCGATGTCGTGCTCCAGGCGGGGCTCGTCGCGGCGCTCGCCGGCGAAGCGATGCAGCAACATTGGATCGCGTCGCCGCACGAAGCGCGCCGGGGATGCTGTGCGAACTATTTCGTCTGCCGCAGCGCGAATGGGATTTCGGGTTCGAACCGCGCGTGCTGGTCGTCGCGCGGCGCGCGGCGGACATTCCTGCGATGCGGATCGCGCCGCTGCGCGCGGCGCTGGGGCTGACCGCGGCCGAGGCGGAAATCGCGCTGGGGCTGGCGAACGGACAGGCGCGCGAGGCGATCGCCGCCGAACGTGGGACCAGCCCGCAGACGCTGGGCACGCAGATCAAGTCGATCCTGCGCAAGAGCGAGGTCGGGCGCGAAGCCGAACTGACCGCGCTGATCAACCGGTTGTTGCGTTAGGGTCGGGATCCTGGCCAGCCGCCGGGAGAAGATATCGGCAGCGGGTCGCATGCCGCCGATATCCCCCTTCGGCCGGCGCGGAAGCCACGGGTGCGACTTCGCTCCGCCCAAGCCCGGCGAACCGGGCAAGTCCCTGAGTCGGCCCGATATCAGCGGGATGGGAAAGGCTCATGCCCCAAGCGGGGTATATGCGACGAACCGAGTCCGCGGGGTCAGGGCGCGCGGCGCGCCTCGAACCATTGGCGCAGCGCGAGCGCGGCGCAGCCGGTAAAACCATAGCTGCCGACGGGCGAGCAGCTGTCGGGGCGCGTCTGGCGCGCGACATTGTCATAACCCTCGACCGCCGAGGCCCAGCTGCCGCCGCCGACGGCTTCATCTTCCTTCAGCTCCTCGCGCAGCTCCTTGGGAACGCGGTAGCGTTCGCTTTCGGGTTGCTGCGCGCAGACGATGATCTCGTCGCCGACCGGTTCGGGGCAGGGTTCGTTGCCATAGGTGTAGAGGACCGAGGTCTTTTGCGGCGGGGTCGCCGCCATGCCGAGCGCTTCGTCCTGCGCGGCTGCGGGCGCAGCGAGCGCGAACGCCGCGAGCAGGGGAACAAGGAGGCCGGCCTTTTTCATCATGACGATCGCCTTTTCACACCCCTTGCTGCTGCCCGGATGCGACCGCGCAGATGAACCTAGGCCGAACCGCGCCGGTAACCCTTTGCGCTTTCGATGCGAACTGGGGCGAGGCGGCATGGAGCCGTTCCTTCCAGATGGAGACAGATGATGAAAAACCAAGCGCTTTTTGCCGTGCTTGCGGCAATAGTTGCGCCGCTGACGGTCGTTATGTTCACGCCGCATGCCTATGCGGCGCCGGTCTATGTCGGGGTCGAAGGGGACAATGTCGCGGTGAGCGGCTATGATGCGGTCAGCTATTTCGAGGGCGACGGCGTGCCGGTGAAGGGCGACGCCGATTTCGCGATCGAGCATGACGGCGCCGTCTATCATTTCGCCAATGCCGCCAATGCGGCGCGCTTTGCCGCCAATCCGCAGGCTTTCGCGCCGCAATATGGCGGACACTGCGCCTGGGCGATGGCACGCGGCTATCTCGCGCCGGGCGATCCGCTGGCCTATGCGGTGGTGGACGGGCGGCTTTACCTGAACTTCAACCAGGAGGTGAAGGCGAAGTGGGACCAGGACCGCGCGGGGTATATCGCGGCGGCGGAGAAAAATTGGAAGGTGATCCCGGCGGATGCGAAATTCGGGGGG
>JACDQN010000319.1 GCA_015657575.1 Sphingopyxis sp. | reverse complement strand
GCCCCTCCGTCGGCGCTTCGCGCTGCCAACCTCCCCATGGCTACGACCACAGGGAGGATCGAACGGTATCTTTTATACCGAAGCGGTATCGCCTACCTTTATCCCCATGTCCGAAGCCGATTTCATCGCCCGCCTGCGCCGTATCGCGACCGACCCTGCCGCGCGCGGACTGGCCGACGACGCGGGCGAGTGGGAGGGGCTGGTGCTGACCCACGACATGATCGTCGAGGGCATCCATTTCCTTCCCGACGACACCCCGCAGGATGTGGCGTGGAAACTGGTCGCGGTGAACCTGTCTGACCTGGCCGCCAAGGGGGCGGCGCCGATCGGCATTCTCGTCGGGTACAGCCTTGGCGATACGGAATGGGACGCGGCCTTCGTCGACGGTCTCGGCGACACGCTGCGCCGTTTCGGTATCATCCTGATCGGCGGCGACACGGTGCGGGTGCCCGCCGGCGCGCCGCGCAGCTTTGGGTTGACCGCGATCGGTCGCGCGCCGCCGGGCGGGGCGCCGCCGCGCGCCGGTGTGCGTCCGGGCGATCAGATATGGGTCACCGGGACGATCGGCAACGCGGGGCTCGGCCTCGCGATGCGGTTGGGACAAGTCGAGCCGAACGAGACCTGCCTGGCCGCCTATCGCCGGCCGCAGCCGCAGCTCACCTTCGGGCAAGCGGTGGTGCCGCATGTCCATGCGATGATGGATGTGTCCGACGGCTTGCTCATCGACGCGCAGCGCATGGCGGCGGCGAGCGGGTGCGAGATCGGCGTGATGCTCGAATCGGTGCCGCTGTCGGCGGCGCTGCTCGCCGTGCGTCCCGATGTTCTCGACACGCGCCTGGCCGCGGCAACCGCGGGCGACGATTACCAGCTGCTGTTTGCCGCCGATCCCGGCGCCGCGCCCGCCATACGGGAGATCGGCGCGGCACTCAATATCGCGGTCACGCCCATCGGCCATGCCGGGGTCGGCGAGGGGCTCATGCTGACGCATCGGGCCCAGCGCATCGCACTGCCCGCGCGTCTCGGTTTCATGCACTAAGGCGCGAATCCACGAAAAAGTGCCGAAAAACCGGGCTTGCCCTATGCATTCTTTCTTCCCATAACTCGGCGTCCAAATTTGGGGCGGTCGCATCAGGGGAGAGAGCGAGCCGGCAACAATAAGTCGGACGTTCGACTGCTATCCTTCGCGTCGCCCTTCTCAATGGGGAAGGAAGCAACACGCATGAATCCGGTTTTGATCGCGATAGCGTGCGGCCTGTTGGCCGTGCTCTATGGGTTCATCACCTCGCGGCAGGTGCTCAGCGCATCGGCGGGTAATGAGAAGATGCAGGAAATCGCCGGCGCCATCCAGGAAGGCGCCAAGGCCTATCTGGGCCGCCAATATCGCACGATCGCCATCGTCGGCGTCGTCGTTGCCGTTCTGGTCGGGTTGTTCCTCGGCCCGATCTCGGCGACGGGCTTCGTCATCGGCGCCGTCCTGTCGGGGGTTGCCGGCTTCGTCGGCATGAACATCTCGGTGAAAGCCAATGTCCGCACCGCGGCCGCGGCGCAGACGGGCCTGCAGGCGGGTCTCACCATGGCGTTCCGCGCCGGCGCGATCACCGGCATGCTCGTGGCGGGGCTCGCGCTCCTCGCGATCTCGGTCTTCTTCTGGTATCTGATCGGCCCCGGCGGCTTTACCGTCGGCGGTGAGGACCGCACCGTCGTCGACGCGCTCGTCGCGCTCGCCTTCGGCGCCTCGCTAATCTCGATCTTCGCGCGTCTCGGCGGCGGTATCTTCACCAAGGCGGCCGACGTCGGCGCGACCTC
>JACDQN010000318.1 GCA_015657575.1 Sphingopyxis sp. | reverse complement strand
CGAGGCGCGCCGGTCACGGGCGGCGGATCAGCGTGCGCTCCGCCGGGCGCGAGCGGCCCGCGGGGAAGTTGATCCGCGCCTCCTCGATCACCAGCGGCACGTTGCGGCTGCGCTCGGCGAGCAGGCGAACCTGGTCGCCGATAAGGCCGAGGAAGAGCAGCAGGATGGCGAACAGCCCGAAACCCAGCGCCAATGCGAGCAGCGTCCAGAAAGGACCGCTCAGCGCCAATGCCACCGGCGCCGCGATCAGGAGCGAGAGCGCGAGCATGGCGGCATAAAGGGCCAGAAACAGCGGCAGGCGCAGCAGCGACTTGGCCGAGCCCGCAAGCCCCGACAGCGCGAACGAGGCGAGCGCCGCGACGCCATTCTTGCTGTCGCCCGCCGCGCGTTCGGGGCGGTCGAACGGCACGAGCGCGATGCGGAAGCCGCTTTCGACCACCATGCCGCGGAAAAAGGGCTCGGGCTCGTTCCATGCGGCGAGCGCGTCGATGACTTCGCGGTCGAACAGGCCGAAACCCGTCGCGCCGGGGATTACCCGATAGTCGCCGAAACGCGCCAGAAAGCCGTAGCCTGCGCGACGCACGGCGCGCAGCAGCAGCGACGCCTTCTCGGACCGGCGCTGCCCCAGCACGACCTGCGCCCCCGCGCGCCATTTGCGCAGAAATTCACCGATCAGCGCGGGCGGATCCTGGAAATCGGCGCACATGCCGATCACCGCCCTGCCCTCTGCCTGATAGAGGCCGTAGGTCGGCGAGCGCATCTGTCCATAGTTGCGGTTGTTGAAGATCGCTCTGATGCGAGGGTCGGTGAGGCAGAGATTGCGCATGATGCTGCGCGTGCCGTCGGTCGAGCCATTGTCGATCAGGATGATCTCATGACCTTCGGCGTGCGCCTCTGCCGCCGCGGTCACCGCAGCGCAGATCGCCGCGACATTCTGCGCTTCGTTGAAGCAGGGAATGACGACGGACAGTTCGGGGACGGCGCCCTGCACCGTCACGCCTGTTTATCCCGGAACAGGCGGATTCCGGTCGCCGGCGCGTAGATTTCGGTGAACAGCGCGCCGAGAATCACGAGCGCGAGCAAGGCGACCGCGGCAATATTATACTTGCGGTCGGCATCGAGGCGCGGCGCCTCGAGAACCTGCACGTTCGACGCCGTCTCGCCGCTCAGCGTTTCGACCGCGACCTCTTCGGACGAGCGGGCATAGACCTCGTACACCGCCTGCGCGAAGCGATAGTCGCGGAACAGGTTGAGATATTCGCCCGACACTTCGCTGAGCCCCGCGACGTTCGGACCCGCGGGCCCTGCCCCGGGCTGCGCGCTGCGCGCGATCTGGCTGCGCAGCGACGCCACCTCGGACTGCACCGACATCAGCTGCGGATTCTCGGGGCCCTGGAATTTCTGCAGCGTCTGCAATTCGACCTGCTTCGCCTGCAGCCGCGCCTCCAGCCCGGCGCGTACCGACAACGCCGACCCGAGTTCGGCCTGCGGTTCGGCGAGCCGGTTGCGACGGCGGAAATCGGCGAGCGCCTTTTCGGTCGCGACGACGCGGTCGCCCGCTTCCTTGAAGCGCTGCATCACGATCGCGCGCTTGCGTTCGACGCGGTCCTTGCCGAGCGCGACGATGCGATCGCTGATCGCCTCGACATAGGCGCGCGTCAGCGCTTCGGCTTCCGCGGCGTCGTGGGTGCGCACCTCGACTTCGACGATGCCGCCGGTCAATGTGTGGACGTCGGCCTTTTTGGCGAGCGCGAGCCGCGCCTTTGTCGCGCTGGCATAACCGTCCGGCCCGACGAGTTTCAGCTTGCGGATCACCGCGTCGCTGACCTCGCTGCTGCGACTGACCGCCAGATACATGTCGATCTGCTGCTTCGCGCCGCCGAACAGGGCGGCAAAGCCCTGCAACTGGCCGCCGAGCGCGTTCATCGTCGAGCCGAGCCCGATGCTGTTGCTGTCCTGCGGCAGCACCTTCGCGCGCGCCACATAGGGCTGCGGAAAGACGGTGAGCAGTGCGAGAATCAGCGCCGCCGCCGCATAGAAACGGCGGCGCTGGCGTGCGTCGGCGAGCAAGGCATGGAGCCGGTTCATTCGGTGATCGCCTTGACCGAGGCCGCGCCGACCAGTCCGCTAAACAGCGTGCCGGTGATGTCGCGCAGCCGCGCCCAGAATTCGCCGCGATTGGCGTCGATCGGGACGTAGATGAGGTCGCCCGGCAGCGCCGCCGCCTTGAGCGCGCGCCGGCCACCGGCGAGCACCGTGCCATTGGCACGAACGACGAAAATCTCGCCCTTGTCTCCGATCGGCTGCACGCCGCCGGCGGATTTCACGAAGTCCCCGACCGTCGCACCGCCGCGATAGGCGAAAGAGGCGGGGCTCGGCACCGCGCCGAACACGCCGACGGTCACCGGCCGCGCAGGCACGTGGACGACATCGTTGTTCTCGAGGATCAGGTCGCCGGGCAGCGACGCGGCATCGACGGGCAGATCGAAGACCAGCCGCCCGTCGGGCTCGCGGCGGCGGAGCTGGTCGACGATGCTGTTGATCAGCGCGATATTGCCGGGCTGGACCAGCGCGGCGCGGTTGACCGAGGTCACCGGCTGCGCCGCGAGCAGCAGTTCGACGTCGCTGATCGCGCGATCATAGCTCAATCTTTGCTGATGCTTGACGCTCTCACGCGTGATGATGCTGGCATAGGGGAAGGCTTCGTGCGTCAGCCCGCCTGCCTGTGTCAGGACATCGGCCATGCTGGTGCCCGGCTGGACATAATAGCGTCCGGGCTTTGCGACCTCGCCGCTGATCGTGACAAGCACCGGCTGCTGGCGCAGCGGGCGCGCGATGCCGACGTGCGACAGCACGCGCACGACATCACCGCGGCGTGCGGCGCGCTTCGCCGCATCGGCCGCACTGACCTCGCGCCAGCCCGCCTCACCCTGCCCCATGCCGTTCAGCACCATCAGCCGGCTGTCGTCGGCGACGGTATTGACGCCGCCCGAATAGAGGATCGCGTCGGTCAGCGTTTCGCCGGGAGCCAGCTCGAAGATCGCCTCGCGGTTGACGCTGCCGATCACCGCGACTTCCTCGCCGACCGGGGCGATGTAGATAACGTCGCCGTTCTGCAGCACGACATCACCGCGCTTATCGCCCTTGAGCAGCAGGTCGTAGAGGTCGAAATCCGACACGAGCTGGCCGCCGCGCCGCAGCTGGATCGAGCGGAAGCTGCCCCCCGCCGCCGGACCGCCCGCGCTCATCACCGCGTTGACCAGAGTCGACAGGCTGCTCGCCGTGTAGGCGCCGGGGCGCGCGGCAAAGCCGGTGATATAGACGGTGACGCCATGGAGCCGTCCGATCGCGACCTCGAGGTTGAAGCCGCGATACTGCCGCTCGACCTGGCGGGAAATGATATCGTGCAGATCGCCGTAGCGCACGCCGCCCACGCGGATCGCACCGACCCGCGGCAGGAAGATTCGCCCCTCGCTGTCAACGACGAGCCGAAGGCCCGATGCCTGCACCGAACCGGTAAGCCCGATCAGCAGCTCGTCGCCCGGATTCAGGCGATAGTCGGGAGGGATCGTCGTGGTCGGCGGCACCGTAAAATCGCGCGCACCGGGCAGCAGCAGCTCACTGCCGAAACGGCGCATCGGCTTGCCCGCCAGCGTCGAGACATAGGTTTCATATTCGCCCGGCAGCTGAGCGTTGGCGCCTGCGGGAGGATTGGGCTTTTCGCCGCCTGCCCGCTCGTCGAGCCGCGGCTGCGCTGGCGTGTCGATCACAACGGGCTCGACCGCCGGAACGTCGACACTGGGCACGGCGATCTGTTCGGCCGCGCCGCGATAGGCGGCATTGTCGCCCGCCGCCGCAACGGGTGACGTTAGCTGTGCGAACGCCGGCGCGAGCGGCAGCGCCGCCGCCACGCAGCCCGCGGCGAGCAGGGTCCAACGCGTCGTCATCAGATATTGTCCTCGAGTTCGAACAAGCCGGCCTCGGCACCAAGCAGGCAATCGGCGGCCGCCTGCCAAAGCTCGGGATTGGCAGCGGCAAGCACGCCGCGGCCGGGACCGCCGACACGATAGGGCGTGCCGTCCCAATGGGTGATCTTTCCGCCGGCCTCGCTCAGGAACAGCGCGCCGGCGGCATGGTCCCACGGCAGGATACGCTGGAACAGCGCGATATCGTCCTGACCCAGCACCAGCCGGGCATAGCTTTCGGCAGCGCAGCGCGGGACCGGATGAACGTCGAAGGCCGTCGCCGCGACGCCGTGCAACCGCGACCGCCGCTCGGGCGACAGGAAATGCGAACCGAGTGCGGCGCGCGGCGGCATGCGTGTCAGGGCACGCGCCTTTGCCGGCTGGCCGTCGCAGGTCGCGCCCTTGCCCGCCTCGGCGTGGCACATCCGTCCGGCAAGCGGATCGAAGATCCAGCCCGCGAGCGGCTCACCATGCTCGACCAGCGCGATCATCATCCGAAAGGGGCTTGGCCGGCCGCGAAATTGGCGGTGCCGTCGAGCGGGTCGATCAGCCACACCAGCCCTTCGCCTACACCCGTAAGCAGGCCGGGGTCCTGCTCGGCCGCCTCTTCGCCAACGATGCGCGCGCCGAGCCCGAGCGCGGCAAGCCCGTCATGCAATCGCCGCTCGGCCTCGCGGTCGGCGATCGTCACGATTTCACCCGGCGTCTTCTCGGCGATTTCGCCGGGCGCGAGCGAGCGGAAGCGCGGCATCACGACATGCACCGCAACCTCGCGCATCAAAGCGCTCACCCGTTCGCCCAGCGTCATGAAAGTCATGCGGCGACGCTGGCCAGATGCTTGCGCCTGGCGATCGTCGCGCGCTCTTCCATCATGCGGATGCGCGCCAGATCCTCGTCGGCAATCGCGCGGTAATAGTCGCGCTTGTTCTGGAGCCAGGCGAGTTCGAACGCGACGGCGTTGGCGATGCCCGCCTCGAAATCGGCACTCTCCACCGCTGCGCCGTCGAAGACGACCTTGCGCGTTTCGAAGCGATCGAGCCGGACGCTGCGAATCTCGCGCAGCGCCGATGCCGCCTCGGTCGAGATCGAACCGCCGACGACAAGTTCAAGATCCCGCTCGGCGCAGGCGTGCGCGACGCGCAGAACCGCATCGGTGATCGGGCGGTCGTTGATCGCGCCGCGGGGCAATCCGCGCGACAGGGTGAAATCGACCCGTCCGAAAACGATGCCATCGACCTCGTCGTTCGCGAGCGGCAGCATTTCGTCGAGGTTCGCCAGCGTCGTTTCGGTTTCGAGGTTGAACAGCATCGCCGTGCCGTCGCGCTCGGCGCCATAGACCTTGCTGCTCGCATCGATGAATTTCGACAGCGCGTAAGGCGTTTCGACCATCGGGGCGATGATATAGTCGGCACCGTAAAGCTTCGACGCGTGCAGATCGGTCACCGCTTCGCAACCGCCGATCTTGAGCGCGAATTTCAGGTCGGCGCGCCAGGTCAATTCGAGCAGGCGCAACAGTTCGTCGGCGCGCGTTCCCTCGGCCTCGAATTCGGCCTTGATCGCGACGACGCCATAATGGTCGCGGCCCTTTTTGAGCATGTCGAGCATGCGGCGTTCGGTGGAATTCATCTTCCGTCTCCCTTCGAAGCAAAAGGTTGGTGATATGATCGAAGACGGAGGGAGGCGGCGCATTCCGTAAGGATTTTTACGCAGCCAATTTTTTGCGCGCTGCACCAAGGGTGTGCCGGGAGGGCTCCGTCTATTTAGGCAATGCCTCTTTGCCCGGCCCTTATTTCATCGCTTGCGCTCTGCTGTGCCGGTGCCCCCGACCGGCCTGTCGAAGATCCCGCCGTCACCCTTCCCCGGGGTGACGGCGACGCGTTTCGCCAGCGCATGACCGAATGGACGGCGCCCACGGAAAAACCCGTTCTCGTGACGCCACAGGCATCGCCGACGCGCACCGCGCGGCCGCGGCTGTCGTCGGGCTATGGCTATCGCAGCGATCCGATCCATGGCGCGCCGCGGATGCACCGCGGCCTCGATATCCCCGGCCCCGCAGGGACTCCGGTCGTCGCATCGGGCGGTGGCGTCGTGCGTTTTGCGGCAATGCCGGAAGCTATGGCCAGATGGTCGAGATCGACCATGGCGCGGGGCTTCGCACACGCTATGCCCATCTGTCGCGCCTGTTCGTGCGGGCGGGCGATACGGTGGGCCAGCAACAGCCGATCGCGCTGATGGGCTCGACCGGCCGCTCGACGGGCAGCCACCTGCATTTCGAAGTGCGCAAGAACGGCCGCAGCACCGACCCGTTGCCGCTACTCGGCGAGCCGGCCCGCGCCGCGCCGATAGCTGTCACAGAGACCGCGCCCCATGTCTCGGACTTCGCCCGCCGCCGCGCGGACGGGAGTGCGAAGTGACCGAGCGCGCCGACACCCATGCGCTGCACGCCGCCCTGATCGAGCATCGTGCCCGTCTGCTCCGTTTCCTCGCCGCGCGCGGTGCGGGCGACGAGGCGGAGGATGTGCTGCAGGATCTGTGGCAAAAGCTCGCGGCCGCTCCCGAGCGCGCGGTGGCCGACCCGGTTCCCTATCTTTTTCGCGCCGCTGAAAATCATATGCGCGATATCCGCCGTGCGACGCTCAGCCGCGACCGGCGTCAGCTCGATTGGCACGAAGCCGGCGACCGGCCCGAGGACGCGCCGGCCGGCGAGCGTACGCTGATCGCGCGCGAACAACTGTCCAGCGTCGAGGCAGCGCTCGCGAAGCTCGGGGCGCGCGTCGAACATTGTTTTCGCCGCTATCGCCTCGACGGCGTGGGTCAGGCCGAAATCGCGCGCGAACTCGGCATCAGCCTGAGCTCGGTCGAGAAGGATCTGACCAAGGCCTATCGGATGCTCGCCGAATTGCGCGAAAAATTATATGCGGAATAGGCGTTTGGACTTCGTCATGCCATAGGACCCCGCCATCAGAGGGGAATAGGCATGACGACTGAGGTATCCGACATCAAAGAGGCCGCCCGGCTGTGGGCGGTGCGCGTCGGCGACCCTGCGTTCGACGACTGGGATGGGCTCACCCGCTGGCTCGAAGCCAGTTCCGCGCATCTCGTAGCCTATGAGGCGGCGGTTGCCGACGAGGAATGGGCCGCCGCGGCCCTGACGCCCAAACCCGACTGATCCTCAGTCGTTCGCTTCGCGAATCGTTTCCATGGCGACGAAGGTCGACGTGCTCGCGACATGCGGCAGCGACGAGATTTTTTCGCCGAGCACGATGCGATAACGGCGGATGTCGGCGGTGCGCACCTTGAGCAGATAATCGAAGCTGCTCGCGATCATGTGGCATTCCTCGATTTCGGGAATGCGCATCACGCCTTCGTTGAACTGCTTGAGCGCATTTTCGCGCGTATCGGACAATTTCACCTCGGTAAAGGCGACATGATCCATGCCCAGCTTCTTGGTATCGAGGATCGCACGAAAGCCGCGGATATAGCCCTCGTCGACAAGGCGGCGAAAGCGCACCTGTGTCGGCGTCTTCGACAGACCGACCCGCTCGGCGAGGTCGGTGACGGTCATCCGGCCATCGAGCGCCAAGGCGTCGAGGATCGCGCGATCATGACGGTCCAATGGACCTTCATTTTTGGGATAATCAACCATTTCACCTGACTTTATCACCAGAATAAGTTTTTTTCTATCTCATTCGATCCATCATAAGACGAAATCACTTCAACCTTCATGATAGAAATGCGTCTCCCCAGCAGAGGAATCGCAGCATGACCGCAGACATCGGATATCGGGCCTTTTCGGATTTCGTCGCGCCGCTGAAGGGGACCGATCCGCTGCGACAGGCGATCAGCGCCTCCTATCGCACGCCCGAACCCGTCTGCGTCCCGCCGCTCGTCGAAGCGGCGACCCTGCCCGCCGAAACGCAGGCGGCCGTCGCCGCGACCGCGCGGTCGCTGATCGAGGCGCTGCGGTCGAGCCATCAGCCGGGCGGCGTGCAGGCGCTGGTGCAGGAATTTTCGCTGAGCAGCCGCGAGGGCGTCGCGCTGATGTGTCTTGCGGAGGCGCTGCTGCGCATTCCCGACCAGCCGACACGCGACGCGCTGATCCGCGACAAGATCGCGTTCGGCGACTGGAAATCGCACCTCGGCGGCGGGCGCTCGCTGTTCGTCAACGCAGCGACCTGGGGCCTCGTCGTCACCGGCAAGTTGACCGCGAGCACGGTCGACAAGGATCTGGGCAACGTCCTCACCCGCCTGATCGCGCGCGCCGGCGAGCCGGTGATCCGCCGCGGCGTCGATGCCGCGATGCGCCTGATGGGCGAGCAGTTCGTCACCGGCCAGACGATCGCCGAGGCACTGCAGCGCTCACGCAAGCCCGAGGCGCGTGGCTATTCCTATTCCTACGACATGCTCGGCGAGGCGGCGACCACGGCGGCCGACGCGGCGCGCTATTACCGCGACTATGAGGAAGCGATCCACGCGATCGGCAAGGCCTCGGCTGGCCGCGGCGTCTATGCCGGCCCCGGCATCTCGATCAAGCTGTCGGCGCTCCACCCGCGTTATGTTCGCGCGCAGGCGGCGCGCGTGATGGACGAGCTGCTGCCCAAGGTTCGCAAGCTCGCCGACATCGCGCGCAGCTACGACATCGGGCTCAACATCGACGCCGAAGAGGCCGACCGGCTCGAACTGTCGCTCGATATCCTGCAGGCGCTCGCCGAGGACGAGGGGCTCGCGAACTGGAACGGCCTCGGCTTCGTCATCCAGGGTTATCAGAAGCGCTGCCCCGCGGTGATCGACTGGATCGTCGCGCTGGCGCGGCGCACGCACAAGCGCATCATGGTCCGGCTGGTCAAGGGCGCCTATTGGGATGCCGAGATCAAGCGCGCGCAGGTCGACGGGCTCGACGGCTTTCCGGTCTATACGCGCAAAGTCTACACCGACGTCGCCTATATCGCCTGCGCGCAGAAGCTGCTCGCTGCGCGCGATGCGGTTTTCCCGCAGTTTGCGACGCACAATGCCCAGACGCTCGCGACCATCTATCAGCTCGCGGGCCCCGATTTTTCGATCGGCGACTATGAGTTCCAGTGCCTGCACGGCATGGGCGAGACGCTGTATGACGAGGTCGTCGGCCAGGACAAGCTGGCGCGCCCGTGCCGCATCTATGCGCCCGTCGGTACGCATGAGACCTTGCTCGCCTATCTGGTCCGCCGCCTGCTCGAGAACGGTGCCAACTCCTCCTTCGTCAACCGCATCAACGACGAGGATGTCGCGATCGACGAGCTGATCGAGGATCCCGCCGCCGTCGTCCGCGCGATGGCCAATCCCGGCGAACCGCACGACAAGATCGCGTGCGCGCCCGAGATGTTCGTTGATCGCCGCAATTCGGGCGGCATCGACCTCAGCAACGAGATCGCGCTCGCCGCGCTCGCCGAGGCACTGGTCGAGAGCACCAAGCGCGACTGGATGGCGGGCACCGCCGACGCCTCGCGCGAGACGCATGCCGTGGTGAACCCGGCCGATCACCGCGACATCGTCGGCCATGTCCATGTCGCGACCGCCGCCGACGCCCACGAAGCGGCGCGCATCGCCGGCAGCGCCGCGGCCAAATGGGCCGCGACACCGATCGAGGAACGCGCCGCGCGCATCGAGCGCGCCGCCGATATCCTGCAAGATCAGATGCCGGTGCTGATGGGCGTCGTGATGCGCGAGGCCGGCAAGTCGGCCGCGAACGCGATCGCCGAGATCCGTGAAGCGATCGACTTCCTCCGCTATTATCCCGCGCAAGCCCGCCTCTCGCTCGCGAATGCGCAGCCGCTCGGCCCGGTGGTGTGCATCAGCCCGTGGAACTTCCCGATGGCGATCTTCACCGGCCAGGTTGTCGCCGCGCTCGTCGCCGGCAATCCCGTGATGGCGAAGCCGTCGAGCGAAACCCCGCTGGTCGCCGCGGCCGCGGTCGATATCCTGCATCAGGCTGGCATTCCCGCCGATGTTCTGCAGCTTGTCCCCGGCGGCGGCGCGATCGGCGCCGAACTGATCGCCGCGCCGCAGACCGCCGGTGTCGTCTTCACCGGCTCGACCCATGTCGCCCGCTCGATCCAGGCTTCGCTCGCGGGCCGCGTCACGCCGGCCGGCGCTCCCATTCCGCTCGTCGCCGAAACCGGCGGGCAGAATGCGATGATCGTCGACAGCTCGGCGCTCG
>JACDQN010000317.1 GCA_015657575.1 Sphingopyxis sp. | reverse complement strand
GACGGAGGGGGCTCTCGGCCTGAAGCGGCCGTCTGAGGCCGAGACCCCCCTCACCACCGCCCGCGGCGGCGGTCCCCCTCCCCGCGAGCGGGGAGGATTATGAACGGCAGCTACCGGTCGAAAACCGTCGCCCTCAACCCAATGCCGCAGCAAGCCGCTGGCGCAGCGCGATCAACGCCTCGATCGGAATGCCGCGCGAGCGGTCCGCGAGTGGCGCTGGAACCGGTGCGGCTTCCGGCCGCGTCGCGCCATTGGGTTCCGACAACGCCTTGCGCGCGCCTTCGACGGTAAAGCCCTTCACATGCAGCAGATGGTGAATCTGCTCGGCCAGCGCGACATCCTCCGCCCGGTAATAGCGGCGGCGGCCCGAGCGCTGGAGCGGCTTCAGCTGCGGAAAGCGTGTTTCCCAATAACGCAGCACATGCGTCGGCACCCCGATCCGGTCGGCAAGTTCGCCGATCGCGAGCATCGCACCGTGCGCCTTGTTGCCGCCGTCACCGGCCATATCGAAATCCGGCATCGCCGAAATCCGGCCTATTTGCCGGCGACGCGGGCACGCATCGTCTGGCTGGCGCGAAAGGTCATCACCCGGCGCGGCAGGATCGGCACTTCGATGCCCGTCTTGGGATTGCGGCCGATGCGCTGCGCCTTGTCGCGCAGGACAAAGGTGCCGAAGCCCGAAATCTTCACATTCTGCCCGCTCGCGAGCGCGTCGGACATATGGTCGAGGATGGATTCGACGATCGTCGCCGATTCATTGCGCGACAGGCCGATCTGCTGGTTGATCCGCGCGGCGATATCAGCGCGCGTAAGCGTTCCTGCGGTCATGACGTTCCCTTCCCCCCATAGGCTGTTGCATAAACCGGTCCTCGGAAGGCCCCCACCGTCACGAGTCCCGTCGCCTATGTAACAAAAGCGAATTAATCCGCCAATCTGAAAAGGATGGAGCGAGGAGTTGATGCGATGAGCGCGCGGATCACACGCGCAGGACCGCCGCACCCCAGGTAAAGCCGCCGCCCATCGCTTCGAGCACCACCAGATCGCCGCGCTTGATGCGCCCGTCGCGAACCGCAAGATCGAGCGCGAGCGGCACCGACGCGGCCGACGTATTGGCATGCTGGTCGACGGTCAGGACGACGCGCTCGGCCGGCAAACCCAGCTTTTTCGCGGTTGCGTCGATGATGCGCTTGTTCGCCTGATGCGGGACGACCCAGTCGATATCGTCGGCCGACAGCCCGACATCCGCCATCACCTCGCCAAGCACGCTCGCCAGATTGGTGACGGCATGGCGGAACACTTCGCGCCCCTGCATGCGGACATGGCCGACGGTGCCGGTCGTCGACGGGCCGCCATCGACATAGAGCATGTCGCAATATTGGCCCTCGGCATGGAGCCGCGTCGCGAGGATGCCGCGGTCGTCCGCGACCTCTTCGGCCGACAGCACCACCGCGCCCGCCCCGTCGCCGAAAAGGACGCAGGTCGTTCGGTCTTCCCAGTCGAGGATGCGGCTGAAGGTCTCGCTGCCGATCACGAGCGCGTGCTTCGCGGCCCCGGTGCGGAGCATCGAGTCGGCGACCGACACGGCGTAAAGAAAGCCCGAGCAGACCGCCGCGACGTCGAAAGCGATGCAGTCGGGCGCGCCGAGGATCGCCTGCACCTTGGTGGCGCTCGCCGGGAAAGTATTGTCGGGAGTCGCGGTCGCGACGATGATCAGGCCGATGTCCGACGGTTCAAGCCCCGCCGCCGCCAGCGCCTGCCGGGCGGCATCGGCGCCGAGCGTCGCCGTCGTCTCGTCGGGTTCGGCGATATGGCGGAAACGGATACCGGTGCGCTCGACGATCCATTCGTCGCTGGTATCGACGCGCATCGCCAGTTCGGCGTTCGAAACGCGGGTGCGCGGCAGTGCGGAGCCGGTGCCGGCCAATATCGCCCGGCGCGTCATGCTGCGTGGCCGCTGCGGAAATTCGCGAGATCCTCGGTCACCTGACGCGTGATATCCTTTTCGATCAGTTCGGCGCACAGATGTACACAATTGGCGACGCCCTTGGCATCGGCGCTGCCATGGCTCTTGAGCACCACGCCGTTGAGGCCGAGGAACACCGCGCCATTATGGTTGTTCGGGTCGAGATGGTGCCGCAGCAACTCGGTCGCGGGGCGCGAGATCAGGAAGCCGATCTTCGAGCGGACGGACGAGGTGAACGCACGGCGCAGCAGGTCGGTCACGAAACGCGCCGTCCCCTCGATCGTCTTGAGCGCGATATTGCCCGAAAAGCCGTCGTGCACGATCACGTCGACATCGCCGCGCGACAATTTGTCGCCCTCGATGAAGCCGGTGAACTGCATCGGCAGGCCTTCGGCGCCGCGCAGCATCGCCGCCGCGTCGCGAATCTCGTCGGTGCCCTTCAGCTCCTCGGTGCCGATGTTCAGCAGCGCGACGCGCGGCTTTTCGAGGCCCATCGCGGTGCGCGCATAGGCGGCGCCCATGACGGCGAACTGAACGAGATTGTTGGCGTCGCAGTCGGTGTTGGCGCCCAGGTCGAGCATCACGACGTCATTGTCGCCCAACGTCGGCAGCAACGCCGCGAGCGCCGGCCGGTCGATCCCCGGCATGGTGCGCAGCGCCAGCTTCGCCATCGCCATCAGCGCACCGGTGTTCCCCGCCGACACGGCGCCGCCGGCATCGCCGCGCTTCACCGCGTCGATCGCGAGCCCCATCGAGGTGCTCTTCGCCTTGCGGATCGCCTGGCTGGGCTTGTCCTCGCCGGTCACGACGCCATCGGTGTGGATAATGTCCGACGCGGCGCGCAAGTTCGGGTGGTTTTCGAGCGCGGCCTTGATCTGCCCCTCGTCGCCGACGAGGAGGAAACGCAGGCCGTCATGCTTGTGGCGCGCCATCGCGGCGCCGGCGAGCATCATGCGCACGCCGACGTCACCGCCCATCGCATCGATTGCGATTCGCGGTGTCAGTGCCATTCAGCTGCCCTCCGGCTAATGATTAAGCGCTGACGACCACTTCGCGGCCATTGTAGTGGCCACAGGCATTGCAGAGGTTGTGCGGGCGCTTCAGTTCGCCGCAGTTCGGGCATTCCTGAAAGGCTTCGACCTTCAGGCTGTCGTGGCTACGACGCATGCCACGCTTCGAGGGCGAAGTTTTTCGCTTGGGGACGGCCATGATATTTCCTGCATTTCAAATGTTTATACGAATCGGCAAACCCGGATTTGTCACCCCGTTGCCGGAATGACTGGCCCGCCCGCCGCGCCGAAGCCCGTTCCTGCCTGTTGAATGACAAGAAATCTTCTGCCGGAGGGTGCCTCAACGCCAGTCGGTGTCGGGTGCCGGATCGGGCGCGGCTATAGCGTTTTTGCCCGCAAAGGCAACCCCCGTGCGTCGTTATCAGCGCGCGCTTGCCCGCGCGCCCCGCTGGTGCCACACCTCCCTTGCCGCGTCGACCGACCGACGACGGCCAATGATGGGGGAAGCATATGATGTTGTTGCCGATCAGCCTGACGATCGCGGCGGGTGCCGCGCTGCTCAATCTGTGGCTCACCGTACGCGTCGGGCGCGTGCGGACGCAGGAAAAGGTGTTCGTGGGCGACGGCGGCAGCGAGCCGCTGATCCGCCGCATGCGCGCGCACAGCAATTATATCGAAAACACGCCCTTCGTGCTGATCCTGCTTGCGCTCGTCGAGCTCGGGCTCGGCTCCTCGCTCTGGCTCTGGGCAGCGGGTGCGCTCTATCTCGTCGGCCGTGTCGCGCATGCGCTTGGCATGGACGGGCTGCGCGGCGCGCGGCTGGCTGGCACGGTCGTCACGATGCTCACCCAGCTCGGGCTCGCGATCACCGCGCTTGGGATCGTCTATCTGACGCCGAGCAACATGACCGCTACCGAGGTCACACAAACCGTGGTCGCCGCTCCGAACTAGTCGCGACGCCGCTGATCGCAGCGTCGCCGACATAGGGGTTGGTGCGGCGTTCCTGCGCAAAGCTGCTGTGCGGGCCGTGCCCGGGCAGGAAGATCGTATCGTCGCCGAGCGGCCACAGTTTCTGCGTGATCGAATCGAGCAGTTGCTGATGATCGCCGCGCGGAAAGTCGGTGCGCCCGATCGATCCCTGGAACAGGACGTCGCCGACGATCGCCAGCTTCGATTCGGGGTGATGGAACACGACATGGCCCGGCGTGTGCCCCGGGCAATGAATGACGTCGATTTCGAGATTGCCGACGGTCACCTTGTCGCCGTCCACCAGCCAGCGGTCCGGCTCGAACACCTCGCCGGTCATGCCGAAGCGCGCGCCGTCGTCGCCCAGCCGCTCGATCCAGAAACGATCGCCCTCGTGCGGCCCCTCGATCGGCACGCCCAGCTGCTTCGCGAGCACCCCCGCCTGCCCGCAATGGTCCATATGGCCATGGGTGACGAGGATCTTCTCCACCTCGACTCCGGTCTGGCGGATCGCTTCCTTGAGCTTGTCGAGGTCGCCGCCCGGATCGACCAGGGCTGCCTTGTTGGTCTCGGTGCACCACAGCAGGGTACAATTCTGCTGAAAGGCGGTGACGGGCACGATGGCGGCGCGCAGCGGCGGATGGGGAGCGTTCATGCCCCCGATGTGGGGAAATACGCCCGTGTTGGCAACCCCGCGTGCCTCAGCGCAAAGTCATCGTATCGCCCTCGACCTTCACCGAATCGAGCTTCGCGAGATAGCTTTGCCCGAGCAGCGAGACGCCCATGTCGGCGTCGATGACCGCCGCCTGCACGCCGCGCACCTCGATCCCGTCGATATCGATGCTGTCGAGCATCACCGGACGCATCGGCACGACTCCGCCCGCGGTGTTCGCGCTGCCCGCGATCGGCAGCCGGTCTACGTCGATCCCGATCGCCTCGGCATCGCGGCGGGTCAGCGCGACGATCGACGCGCCGCTGTCGACCATCATGCGGATATTGGTGCCGTCGACGTCGGCGTCGGCATAGAAATGCGAATCGCTGGCACGGCCGATCCGCACCTCGCCCGACGGACCCGAGCTTTCGGTCGATGACCAAGTGCCTCTTCCGCGCTTTTGCGTCGTCCAATTGTCGTTGTTGTCCGAAACGGCCTCCACCGTTTCAGATGAATTTTCGCCTTGCGACCGGCTGGCGAAACCCGCCTCGCGACAGAGAAGACGACGAGCACCGTAGCGATGCCAAGATAGCGCCCCAACATGCGGACGCTTGTCGCAGATCAGAGTTGGGGAATGGTTAAGCAGGCTCGCGGGCCGGATGGCGATCGTGGCTGATCCGGTAGCTCGCAATACCCGCAGCATCGATCGAGATTTCGGCGCAGATATAGGGGCGGAATGGCGCGGCAGCGGCATCAGCTTCCGAGATCGGCCACAAGTCGGCGTCGGCCGTCGCCTTCGGCCCGGCACAGGCAATGCCCTTGCTGGTACGGTTCATATCCATAGTGTTGCCCGCAACCGTTTCCGAAGTGGACCAGAGCGGCACGCGCCATCCGAAAATTTCAACCCTTGCATCGTCCAGCGCGGGGATCCGATAATCTTCGGTCAACAATCGAACATGCGTATCCCATCGCGGCACTTCGCCGACATAGGCGACGTGCGTGCCGGCCAAAGACCTTAGGGGCAAAAGCCGTTGCAAGGCATCGCGGTCCCCGCTCCGCAACGCAGCAAGCAGCGGTGCGAAAGCCGCCGCAATCTTGTCGCGCGCCGCGCCCTTCGCCATCGGGGCCAGATTGCCCAGCCCCCGCGCCATCTTGGCGGTCAGGCGCACAGGCTCGGCTGCTCCAGTCTCGCGGATTTCATCCGCCTCGACGTAGAGACCCTTCATGTTGGAACAATATCCGCCAACGACGCTATAAGGACCCATTGTCTTTACTTGTTCATAGAGCGCATCGCAGTCGCCGACCCGGCCGACCACCCGCGCAGCGACCATCGGCAGAGCATAGTCACGCCCGTAAAGGCCCAAAATGGCGCCCGTGCTCGAGGGGGCATTGTAGACGCGCTGCAACCGGTATCGCGCCAAATTGTCAGCGAACAACTGGCTGCCATGTGCCCAGCCGTCCACGGAAACGCAGCGTCCGACCGCCTTACTACCAAGCGCCGCGATCTCCGCGATCGTCATTTCAGGGCTGTCGGCGGGACACACCGGCTCGGGGTTGGATGTTTCCGCCGCGGCCGCCGGCACCGTAAGCAGGCCAAACGGAACCGCCAAGGCGAAAAGCGAAGCTGCAAAACGCTTCATCATAGGAATTCCATCCAGGCAGGGCGCAAAGATTGCGCAATATCCTCGACGCGCCGATGCTCGACCGACCAGCCCAGCTCGGGATAGGCAATGACCTGCCTTTTTTCGTCGGCTTCGGCCATCGGCACCACGACGATCCGCCGATTGACCTTCTGCCGCCAGTTCATGCGCGCGGTATTTTCCTGCCCGACGTAACAGCCTTTGGTGAAGCTGACCCCGTTCAGCTCGGCGGCATTGCACTCCAGCCACAGCGTCGCGCCGTCGCCCAGTTCGGCGCGCCCTTCGGCGACGCCGAGTGCCAGGCGATGCGCGCGCCAGGCGTCGTCGGCGCCCGCCTCACCGTCCGCCGGCGCGAGCCAGCGCTGGCCGAGGTCGGCAAGTCGCGGATCGACGACACCGAGGTCGCCAACGGGCGCCCAGTGGACGCAGAGATGTTCCTCGCGTTCGATCGTGATCGCCCGCCGCAAACGATAGAGCGTCAGCCGCCTCGCCAGGTCGCCGGCGGCATCGCGCTCGCAATCGATCAGCACATCCGACGACCCCGAGCCGTGTCGAGGGCGCCGTCGCCCCAGATCAGGAAATCGAACAGCGCCTTGCCCTGCGGCGTCAGCAGCGCCGCCCACACCGGCAGATTGCCCGACGTGTCGTTGGTGACGAGACCTTGCAGGAAGCCGCGGACATCGTCGCCCGACAGGCGGATCAGGGCGCGGTCGACCAAAGTCGTCGGGAGGGTGGTATTGGCCATGGCGATAATCTAGGGACGCGGCAGCCAAAGCCAAGCCCACTTATCGCGAGTGCTCCCCGATGACCGACCGCCTGACGATCCGCCGCCCCGACGACTGGCACGTCCATCTGCGCGACGGCGCGATGCTGGAGCATGTCGCGCCCTATACCGCGCGCCAGTTCGCACGCGCGATCATCATGCCCAACCTCTCGCCGCCGGTGACCACCGCAGAGGAAGGCGCCGCCTATCGCGACCGCATCAACGCCGCGGTTCCAGCGGGTGTCGATTTCACTCCGCTGATCGTCGCCTATCTCACCGACAACAGCGACGCCGACGAAATGGCGCGCGGCCATGCGACGGGCGTCTTCACCGCGGCGAAGCTCTATCCCGCACACGCGACGACCGGCAGCGCGCACGGCGTCACCGACATCGCCCGGATCATGCCCGTGCTCGAACGCATGGCCGACATCGGCATGCCGCTGCTGATCCACGGCGAGGTCACCGACCATGACGTCGACATCTTCGACCGCGAGGCGGTGTTCATCGAGCGCACGTTGAAAGGTCTGGTGCGCGACCTGCCAAACCTGAAAATCGTGTTCGAGCATATCACGACGTCCGAAGCGGTCGATTTCGTGACGTCTGCACCCGCGAACGTCGCCGCGACGATCACGCCGCAGCATCTGCATATCAACCGCAACGCGATGCTGGTCGGCGGCATCCGCCCGCACGCCTATTGCCTGCCGGTCGCCAAGCGCGAGGCGCACCGCCTCGCCGTGCGCGCCGCGGCGGTGTCGGGATCGCCCAAATTCTTCCTCGGGACCGACAGCGCGCCGCACGCCGTGCACACCAAGGAAGCCGCGTGCGGCTGCGCCGGCATCTTCAACGCGCCCTATGCGATCGAATCCTATATCCAGGTGTTCGACGAGGAAGGCGCACTCGACAGGTTCGAGGGTTTCGCCAGCGAACATGGCCCCAATTTCTATGGCCTGCCGCTCAACGGCGGTACGATCACGCTCGAACGCGGCGAAACCGTTGTGCCGGACAAGATCGGCGAAGTCGTCCCGTTCCACGCGGGCGAGACGCTGGGCTGGCGGCTGGTCTGATCCCTTTCGTCACCCCGGACTTGATCCGGGGGCCATACGACCGGGCGTCCATGGATGCCGGATCAAGTCCGGCATGACGAAGACGAGAGTGGACGGCTCTATGCCGCCGGCATCATCCGCTCGGCGCGCATCTTGCGCCACATGTCGAAACTGAACACGGCAATGCTCGTCCAGATCAGCAGGAAACAGACGAGCTGCGCAGGCTTCAGCGGCTCGTGGAACACGAACAGGCTCAGCAGGAAGGCGATGCTGGGGGCGATATATTGCACGAAACCGAGCGCGGCATAGCTCATCCGCCGCGCTGCGGTGGCAAAGAGAAGCAGCGGAACCGCGGTGATGACGCCGCCTGCAGCGAGCAGCCAGCTGATCTCCGCCGACGAGCCGAAACCGCGCCCATCGCCCAGCCAGATATAATAAGCCGCGCCGGCGATCGACAGCGGCAGCAACAGCGTCGTCTCGATCGCGAGACCCGGCAGCGACCCGACCGGAACGACCTTGCGAATGAGGCCATAGGTGCCGAAACTGAGTGCCAGCGTCAGGCTGATCCACAGCGTATCGAGCGCACCGGCGAGCAGGATCGCGACCCCGACGCCGGCGATCGCCACCGCCAGCGCCTGCAATCGCGACAGCCGCTCGCCGAGGAAGATCACGCCGAGGAGCACATTGATCAGCGGGTTGAGATAATAGCCGAGGCTGGCGGCGAGAACATGATCGGTGAAGATCGCATAGATATAGACGAGCCAGTTGAGCGCGATGAGCAGCGAGCTGAAAAGCAGCATCCGCAGGACCCGCCAGTCGCGCAGCGCCCCCAGATATTCGCCGATCTGACGGCGGAACGCCATGATCAGGAAGCAAAGCGGCAACGACCAGACGATCCGCTGCGCCAGCACCTCGGCGGGCGGCACCCCCTCGAGCAGCTTGAAGAAGAGCGGGACGAAGCCCCAGATCGAATAGGCGCCGAGCGCGAAGGGCAAGCCGCCCTGATGGCTCCCCGCGGGGCCGGAGACTGTTTCATGATGCGAACGCCCTGCCCGGCTGAATCAGATGATACCGCCGCCCAGCATCAGGCGGACGACGCCGATGACGATGACGACGATGTTCAAATTCCGCCCCGACGTCTTGTCCGACATCGCACCGAGCGCAAGACCGACGACGGCAAAAGGGATGATGACCCAGTTCGCCCACCCGAGCAGCGGAATGAAGGCGAAAACGGCCAGAACCAGCGCGATGACGCCAATGACGAGCGATCCGATATTAAGCATGGCATCTGTTTCGCACGCCCTCGACGATGCATCAAGACCTTTCGGTTCGTCGATGGATCAGCTCGCTTCGTCTTGTTGCCTAAGGTTCATGCAACGGGACACGGACCCGGCTCGTTCTCCCATTCGAAGCGCCCGGAAGGACCAGTCGCCGAGGTGCGCGAACCAGGAAAGGAATAGATTATGTCGAATCTCACCAAGGGCCTGATGGGCGCGTTTGTCGCCGCGAGCGTCACGCTCACCGCGCCAGCCTATGCCGCGATCGCGGCTCCCGCGAAGGCGTCTGGTCTGCATCAGCTCGATCAGGCGAGCGATTTCCACAAGAAGCGCAAGGATCGCCGCTATTATGCGCGTGACGAGCGCCTCGGTCGGGACTCGCGCGTGTGGCGCGGCGATGACGGCCGTTATTACTGCAAAAAGGACAACGGTACGACCGGCCTGCTGATCGGCGGCGCCGTTGGCGGCCTCGCCGGCCACGAGATCGCAGGCAATGGCGACAAGCTGCTCGGTACCGTGCTCGGCGCCGCGGGCGGCGCGCTGCTGGGCCGCGAGATCGACCGTGACAAATATCGCTGCCGTTAAGCGATAAGGAACCGTCGCGGGTGTGGGTCCGAGACCCCTCCGCCCGCACCACGTGATGGCGAGGGCGCCGACCGCAAGGTCGGCGCCCTCAACATATTGGGCGCTTGCCGCGCCCGCCCTCTTGCCGCAGAAGCATCGGCCAATCGCTGCGGGAGAGTGAGGGTCAGAACCCTTTCATGGCACGTCCGAGGTTTGAAGCGATTTTGTTCAGGGCAAGGAAGCGTGACGCAGGCATATGGAAATATTCCAAGGCGCGCTGACGCGGCCATGGACAAAATCGGTCAAATCCCGCAGGGACGCCGAAATGGCTTCGATCTCGGGTCCGCGCAGCCTTGCGGGTAGCGATGCTACCCGCCGCATCCGCCCGAACCCGATATCTTCGCCATTTCGACGCCTCGAACGTGCCATGAAAGGGTTCTGACCCTCAATGTTGAACGGCCCCCTGCTTGTTACCGAACGCCTCATCCTCCGCCCACCGGGACCCGAGGATTTCGACGGCTTCGCCGACATGTGCGCCGAAGCGGATACGATGGAATTTATCGGAGGCGCCTGTTCACGATCGGTGGCATGGCGCCAATGGTGCACACTGGCCGGCGCGTGGCACATCCGCGGCTTCTCGATGTTCTCGGTGATCGAGCGCGAAACCGGCGAATGGGTTGGCCGGCTCGGCCCGTGGGAACCCGACGGCTGGCCCGCACCCGAGGTCGGCTATGGCGTTCGCGCGAAATTCGCAGGCAAGGGCTATGCGTTCGAGGGATGTGTCGCGGCCTGCGACTTCGCGGTCGAATTTCTGAAATGGCCCGAACTGATGCACAGCATCGATCCCGCCAATATCCGCTCGCAGGCGCTCGCCAAACGGCTTGGTGCCACGAACCGCGGTCCGACGCGCCTCCCCGCCCCTTTCGAGGACGCCCCCGTCGACGCCTGGGTCCAGAGCGCCGACGCATGGCGCGTGAAGCGCAAGGAATTCATCTGATGTCCGACCGCCACATCGACCCCGAGCGCGCGCAATTCGATGCCTTCAAGGCGTTGCCGCGCGACACGCCGATCCACATGCTCAACCTCGTCCGTTTCCGCGGCGCGGCCGCCTATCCCGCCGGTCACCCGCTCGCGGCTGCCAGCCTCTCCGGCGCGGAGGCCTATAGCAATTATGGCAAGGACAGCGGCCCGGTGTTCCAACGCGTCGGCGGCCGCATCGTCTGGCGCGGGTCGATGGAGGCGATGCTGATCGGTCCCGAGGGCGAGAAATGGGACGCGATGTTCGTCGCCGAATATCCGAACAGCGGCGCATTTCTCGAGATGGTGACCGATCCCGTCTATCGGCAGGCGGTGATCCACCGGCAGGCGGCCGTCGAGACATCGCGCCTCATCCGTACCGCCCCGGGGATGATTCCGTCTCGCTCCGGTACAGTTTTCGGATAACAAACTGTTACGCGTTAACGCATTTTATTTGGGCATTTTTAACCAGGATCGGGCATTCCCGAGGGGATATTAAGGGAGTGTTAGCTATGATCGTGCGGGGAAAATGGCTGGTTGCCGGTCTGCTGGTGGCAACGATGCCGCTCGCCGGCTGCCGGGACAATCCGGATGCCAAGGCCGAACTCAAGCCGCTCGACGACGGTCTGACCAACGCCGACCCCGCGATCAAGGGCGCGCTCGAAGACAAGATCATGGTCGACCCCAAGCTGACGGGTCAGGCGAACACCAACGCGGTCGGTCCGGGCAACAAGCCCGTCGACGGCGGTGTTCCGGGCGTTTCGGGCGGCAAGGCCGCGACCGTCGCCGAAGCCGCTGCGGCGCTCAAGGCGGGCAAGCTGCTCACCGCGCCCAAGGCGCTGCCCTTCGAAGAGAATTGCGGCACCGATTGCGCCGCCAAGCGCCCGGTCACGATCGGCGCGCTCGCGCGCGACCAGCAGAAGGGCAGCTGCGACGCCAAGCTGACCTATGGCAACCAGTGGGCCGACCGCCTTCCCGCCGCATTCAAGCTCTACCCGCGCGCGACGCTGCGCGAGGCCGCGGGCATCGCCGGCGGCAAGTGCAACATCCGCGTCGTCAACTTCCAGACCGCTGCGTCGATGCAGGCCGTGCTCGACTATTATCACACGATGGCGATCCGCTCGGGCTATTCGAGCGATCACCGCGTGCGCGGCGACGAACATATCCTCGGCGGCACCAAGGGCGAGCTGGCCTTTGTGCTGTTCATGCGCCGCGACGGCGGCATGACCGACGTCGATCTGGTGGCATCGGGCGGCAAGTAAGGCCGGGAAGCCGGGTGCCCCTCGCGGGTCGACCGGCCGGACGCGCGTTCAGAATATCAACTGAACGAATAGCCGCGGCCCCGAGCCCGGTCCGTCGCCCTTCAGCCGTTCCAGCCACGCCAGCCCGACCTCGATTTCGACCTCTTCGCCGATATCCTGCTCGATCGTCAGGCTTGGCCCCGCATAGTGGCGCCCTTGCGGTACCACCCCGGCATCGCCCGACAGGCGCGCCGCCTGCCCCGACGCCTCGGCGCCCAGCCAGAAACCTTCGATCTCGGCTTGCGCAGAGACCGCATAGGCGAGCCCGGTGCCTTTCGATCCGTCGTCCCTTTCGTGCCGCAGGATCGCATTGGCCTGCAACCACCAGCCATGCCGTTTCCGCTCGACGATGGCGCGCACAGAAAAGCCCGCAAAGTCGCCGCCGCGATCGATCGACGCTTCGCCGGACACGCCAAATCCGACCGGCATGTCCGACGGATCGGTAAAGCGGTAGAGCAGCACTGCGGAGGCTTCCTCGAACGCGAAGCCATCGCGCGGTCCCTCGAACTCGACTTCGGCGCCAAGGGCCAGCCTGTCGTCGATGCCATAGAGCGCCTCAAAGCCCTGTTCGCCCTCGCCGCCGAAATAGCCCTGCCATTCGACTTCCCATTCGCCGCCTTCGGGCTCGAGCTGATCGATTACCTCGGGTGCCGCGCTCGCTATCCCCGGAACGGCCAGGAAGGCCACAATCGCAACAGTCCATCGCCCCCATCGCATATGCCTCTCCCGCCAGCCGGCGCCTGATGTCGCGCCGTTGGCGTTCGGCATAGCCGCAGGCTCATGGCGAACAAGCGTGGCGGCGGGTATTTCCCGATATCAAAACAGGTAAAAGGCCCCGGGGAGAGGGATACCCCGGGGCCTTTTTCTTTGCTTGCGTGACGAGCAAGCGGTCAGATCTTGTCGCCGAGCGCACCTTTGACCTTGCCCGTCAGATTCTGGGCTTCACCCTTGCGCTCCTGCGCCACGCCGTCCTGACGGAGGCGCTCGTTGTCGGTCGCCTTGCCGATCGCCTGCTTGGTGTTGCCGGCGGCTTCGTTGGCGAGGCCTTTGGCTTTGTCGGTAAGTTCACCCACGGTGTGTCTCCTTGCTCAAAGAGGCGGGGGAGCAGCCTCTTGCTGGGGAAACGGGCGAGACGTCGCCGATGTTCCGCGGCGCGGGATAAAATGTTTGGAATAAAGGATAGTTTGCCGGATAGCGGCCTCAGCGCGGCAGGCCCAACAACCGCTGCGCATTGCCGCCGCGCAGCTTTGCCTTCTCCTCGGCGGTCAGGTCGAGCTTCTCGAGCGCATCGAGCGTCTGCTTCAGCGAGAATTGCGGATAGTCCGACGCGATCAGGACATGATCGATCCCGACATTGCGCATCGTCCAGATGAACTCCGGCTCGATCGGCGCGTCGGCGGCGAGCGTCACCATCGCCGAAATGTCGAAATAGATATTGTCGCCGAACAGCCCCTCGGCGGTGCGGGCCATCTTCAGGATGTTCCAGAACCGGAAGTTCAGCCCGCCCATATGCGCGAATATGAACTTCGTCTTGGGCGCCGCCAGCGCGAGGTTGAACAATTTCTCGCTGTCGCCGCCCGGCACGATATTCGCATTGTCCATCACGACGATAACGCCGAGTTCGCCGGCGCGCTTCACCAGCGTCAGGACGCGCGGATCGGCGGGATCGAAGCGCTGCGTATGCGGATGAATTTTCAGCAGTCTGACGCCGTGCCCCGCCACCCGCTGCAACTCTTCGAGCGCCGCCGCGCCGTCATAGGGGTGCACTGTCGCGATCGGCACCACGCCCTGATGCTTCGCCGCCAGCGCGATCAGCGCATCGTTGCGCGCGGCGATGTCGGCCGGATTGCCCTCGCGCGCCTGGTTCGGCCCGCCGAACCACATCACGCCGAGCCCGCTCACCGTCAGCCCCGCGGCCTTCACCTGCGCCTGATACTCGCCGAGCGACTTTTCGCCGTCCCACAGATGGACATGGCTGTCGAACACCGGCTGCGCCCCCGCGGCTTGCGGGACGAACAGCACGGCGGCGGCAAGCAGGGACAGGATTTTCAAGGTAGATTCCTTAGATCAGCCCCGCCAGCGGGCTCGACGGGTCCGCATATTTGCGCAGCCCCATGCGCCCCGCGAGGTAAGCATCGCGCCCCGCCTCGACCGCGCGCTTCATCGCGCGCGCCATCAGGATCGGGTCCTTCGCCTCGGCGATCGCGGTGTTCATCAGCACGCCGTCGCAGCCGAGTTCCATCGCCACCGCGGCATCGCTCGCGGTTCCGACGCCGGCATCGACGAGCACCGGCACCGACGCCCCCTCGACGATCAGGCGGATCGTCACGCGATTCTGGATGCCCAGCCCCGATCCGATCGGCGCACCCAGCGGCATGATCGCCACCGCGCCCGCATCCTCGAGCTGCTTTGCCGCGATCGGATCGTCGACGCAGTATACCATCGGCAGAAAGCCTTCCTTGGCGAGCACCTCGGTCGCCTCCAGCGTCTCGCGCATGTTCGGATAGAGCGTCTTCGCCTCGCCAAGCACTTCCAGTTTCACCAGATCCCAGCCCCCCGCCTCGCGCGCCAGCCGCAGCGTGCGGATGGCATCGTCGGCGTTGAAGCAGCCTGCGGTGTTGGGCAGATAGGTGATCTTCCTGGGGTCGATATAGTCGGTCAGCATCGGCGCCGTCGGGTCCGACACATTGACCCGGCGCACCGCGACGGTGACGATCTCCGCCCCCGACGCCGCGACCGCCGCGGCATTCTGTTCGAAATCCTTGTATTTGCCGGTGCCGACGATCAGCCGCGACGTGAACGTCCGCCCGGCAACACTCCAATGGTCGGTCAACACCCGCCTCCTACGAAATGAACGATTTCCAGCGCATCGCCCTCGGCGAGCGCGACATCGGCAAGCGTCGAGCGCGGCACGATCGCGCGGTTGCGCTCGACCGCGACCTTCTTCACGTCGAGCCCCAGCGATGCGACGAGGTCGGCGATGCTGCCTTCGCGCACCTGCCGGGGTTCGCCGTTGAGAATGACCGATATGCTCGCCAAGGCTCTTCCAATTCTCCGTATCCCCGAGCGAAGACGAGGGGCTCGTTCGAGCGAAGCGAGAACCCGCGCTGAAGCTGCCTCGACTTCGCTCGGCATAGCCCCTCGTCTTCGCTCGGGGATACGGAAAGCGTGGTGAAACAGGTCGGTGGACATTTCCAAACAGTCGCGACGCATATAGGGAATGGCAATTGCACCGCAACCGAAAGACCGCAGCTTGTCCGAACTTCCCACCGTCTTCGTCCTCTCCGGGCCCAATCTCAACCTGCTCGGCACGCGCGAGCCCGAGATTTACGGCCACGACACGCTCAACGACATCCATGCACGCCTCGAAACGCAGGCCGAAGCACTGGGCCTGCGCCTTGAATGCCGCCAGACCAACCATGAAGGCGTGCTGATCGACTGGCTGCACGAAGCCTATGTCGCGGGCGCCAAGGCGGTGCTGCTCAACGCCGGCGGCTACACGCACACGTCGATCGCGATCCACGACGCGATCAAGTCGATCAAGGTGCCGGTGATCGAGGTCCATCTATCGGACCCGATGAAGCGCGAGACGTTCCGCCACATCAGCTATGTCGGCATGGCGGCGGTCCAGCATTTTGCAGGCCATGGCGCGAACAGCTATACGCTGGCGCTGGACGCCGCCGCGCGACTCTGACAATAGGACGCATCAAAAACGGGGTCCGAGCGTCCTGAACAATGGACGCCGCAACAGCAGGAAAAGATTCTCATGGGTGACCATAAAGAGCACGGCATCAACATCGATCCGGCTTTCGTCCGCGCACTGGCGGAACTGCTCGACGACACGCAGCTGTCGGAAATCGAGGTCGAGGACGGCGACCGCAAGGTGCGCGTCGCGCGCACGCTGACCGCCGCGCCCGTCGCCTATGCGCCGGCTCCCGTTGCAGCGCCGGTTGCCGCCTCGGCACCGGCCGCGCCCGCCGCAGCCCCGGCCGCTGCGGCGCCCGCCGCCGACAGTTTCGCCGACGCCGTGAAGTCGCCGATGGTCGGTACCGTCTATCTCTCGCCCGAACCCGGCGCGCCCAATTTCGCCACTGCCGGATCGGCGGTGAAGGCCGGCGACACGATCCTGATTATCGAAGCGATGAAGGTCATGAACCCGATCACCGCGCCGACTTCGGGCACGCTGAAGGCCGTGCATGTCGAGAACAGCCAGCCGGTCGAGTTCGACCAGCCGCTGTTCACCATCGGCTGATCCACCCGATGGCTATCGAAAAGCTCCTGATCGCCAACCGCGGCGAGATCGCGCT
>JACDQN010000316.1 GCA_015657575.1 Sphingopyxis sp. | reverse complement strand
TTCGCATGGTCCCCCTCCCCTTCCCGGTGAGGACCGGCAATGGCCCGCTCATCCGCGCGCCTCGTCCATCAGCGCGCGCATCCGGCGCACCGCATCTTCGAGTCCCGTGAAGATCGCCTCGCCGATCAGATAATGCCCGATGTTGAGTTCGGCGAGCTGCGGGATCGCGGCGACCGGCACGACATTCTCATAGGTAAGGCCGTGGCCCGCATGCGGCTCGATGCCGTTCTTCCAGGCGAGCGCCGCGGCATCGGCGAGGCGGCGGAGTTCCGCGGCGCGCTCCTCGCCCTCGACATGGGCATAGCGGCCGGTGTGGAATTCGACGACGGGCGCGCGCAGCCGCATCGCGGCCTCGATCTGACGCGCGTCGGGTTCGATGAACAGGCTGACGCGGATGCCCGCGTCGTTGAGGCGCGAGACGATCGGGGCGAGGTGGTTATGCTGGCCCGCGGCGTCGAGCCCGCCCTCGGTGGTGCGTTCCTCGCGCTTTTCGGGGACAATGCAGGCGGCGTGTGGTTTGTGGCGCAGCGCGATCTCGAGCATCTCGTCGGTTGCCGCCATTTCGAGATTGAGCGGCAGGTCGGTCGCCGCCTGGATTCGCGCGAGATCGTCGTCGCGGATGTGGCGCCGGTCCTCGCGCAGGTGGGCGGTGATGCCGTCGCCGCCGACCGATGCGACGATCTGTGCGGCGCGCACGGGGTCCGGATGCTCGCCGCCGCGCGCGTTGCGGATCGTCGCCACATGGTCGATGTTGACGCCGAGGCGCAGGCGGCCGCTCAATTCGCGCGGCTTCCGGGCTTGATCGCGGGCGTCGCGGCGAGCGCTTCGGGCAGTTCGTCCTCGGCATAGGTCGGGAAGTTGATCGCAACGAGCGGATAGAAAGGAATGCCGAGGTCGACATTGCCCGCCGAGCGGTCGACGAGCGCCGCCTCGGCGATCACCTCGCCGCCCGCGGCGTTCACGGCGGCGATCGCTTCGCGCGACGACAGGCCCGTGGTGACGACATCCTCGACCATCAGCACCTTCGATCCCGGCGCGATGGAAAAGCCGCGGCGAAGCTCGAAGGTGCCGGTCGGGCGCTCGACGAAGATCGCGGGCTTGCCGAGCGCGCGGCCCATCTCGTGCCCGATGATCACACCGCCCATCGCGGGCGAGACGACGACGTCGATCGCCTGGCGCAGGTCGCGCGGCAGCTTCACTGCGAGCGCGGCGGCGAGGCGGCCGGCGCGGTCGGTATCCATCAGCACGCGCGCGCATTGCAGATAATATTCGCTGTGGCGGCCCGAGGAGAGCAGGAAATGTCCCTGGAGCAGCGCGTCGGCTGCGCGGAATTCGGCGAGGATTTCGTCGTCGGTCATGGGAGAATGAGTCTTTATGTTCCAATCGTCGCCCGTCGTGGGCGACCGGGTGGGGGTGGTCGGGATTTGCCCGCCGCAAAATAGTGTTAGAGATGCTTGAGGCAAGCGGCAAGCGGGGTTATAGCGCCCGCGAGTTTCAGCCCGCCGGTCGGCGGCCGCGACGCATGTCCGGTTGCCAAGGGGGAGGGGTTGGAAGATCAGAATAACAACAGGCAACGGGCGGCACTATCCTTATGAAGAGCTTGAAAACCCCTGTAATCAAGGTGTTAATTGCGGCGGCTTTGTCGCTTGGCGCGATTGGCGCCGGCCATGCGCAGGCGCCCGCCGCGGCGCCCGCAGCGACGGCTCCCGCGAATCCGGCGCCGGCAGCTGCCGATGCGGCGGCACCGGCTGCCGCTCCGGCCGCGGCGACGACGGCCGCGCCCGCAGGCGATGCGACCTATGAGCCGCTCAAGCCCGTGCCGGGTGTCGGTCAGCCGATCGATGCCGGCATCGATTTCCAGCCGCAGGTCACCCCGATCGGCGAGCAGGCTTATGAGTTCAATCATTACATCCTGCTGCCGGTGATCACGGTGATCACGCTCTTCGTGCTCGGTCTGCTGCTGTGGGTCGTCGCCCGTTACCGTGCCGCGGCGAACCCGGTGCCGTCGAAGACGACGCACAACACCTTCATCGAAATCATCTGGACCGCGATCCCGGTGCTGATCCTCGCCGTCGTCGCGGTGCCGTCGATCCGCCTGCTCGCGGCGCAATATGAGCCGCCGAAGAAGGAAGCGCTGACGATCAAGGTCACCGGCTATCAGTGGTATTGGGGTTATGCCTATCCCGATCAGGGTATCGCCGAATATGTGTCGAAGATCCTGCCCGAGGATCAGGCGAAGGCGCGCGGCGAACCCTATCACCTTGCCGTCGACAACCGCATGGTCGTTCCGGTCGGCCGCCAGGTGAAGCTGATCATCACCGGCGCCGACGTGATCCACAGCTTCGCGGTTCCGGCCTTCTGGACCAAGATGGACGCCGTTCCCGGCCGCGCCAACGAAACGACGTTCACCCCGACCAAGGTCGGCGTCTATTACGGCCAGTGCTCGGAACTGTGCGGCGTCGATCATGGCTATATGCCGATCGCGGTCGAAGTGCTGCCCGTCGACAAGTGGGAAGCGTGGGTCCGCTCGAAGGGCGGCAACCCGTCGGGTCAGCCCGCTGCCGAAGCCGCTCCGGCCGCGCCTGCCGCCGCTCCCGCAGCACCGGCGGCCGCGCCGGCTGCCACCACGACCGAAGCAGCGCCGGCTGCGGCTCCCGCCGCTGCTCCGGCTGCCAAGAAATAATCCAAGGGGTCCGACAGATGACCGATATCGCAGCGACTGCACCCGCGCACGGCCACGACCATGCGCACGATCATGACCATGATCACGACACGCCGGGCTTTTTCGTCCGCTGGTTCATGTCCACGAACCACAAGGACATCGGCACCCTCTATCTGATCTTTGCGATCATCGCCGGCATCGTCGGCGGCGTGCTTTCAGGCATGATGCGCCTCGAACTCGCGCACCCCGGCATCCAGTATCTGACCGGCTGGGCCCAGTTCTTCGACGCGTCGGCGGGCGAGGTGCAGGGCAAGCATTTCTGGAACGTCATGATCACCGCGCACGGCCTGATCATGGTCTTCTTCATGGTCATGCCCGCGATGATCGGCGGTTTCGGCAACTGGTTCGTACCGCTGATGATCGGCGCGCCGGACATGGCGTTCCCGCGCATGAACAACGTCTCCTTCTGGCTGACCGCGGTCGCGTTCGTCATGCTGGTTGGATCGATGTTCGTTCCGGGCGGCAGCGGCCTCGGCGCCGGCACCGGCTGGACGGTCTATGCCCCGCTGTCGACCAGTGGCTCGGCAGGACCCGCGGTCGACATGGCGATCTTCTCGCTCCACCTTGCGGGTGCGGCGTCGATCTTGGGGGCGATCAACTTCATCACCAC
>JACDQN010000315.1 GCA_015657575.1 Sphingopyxis sp. | reverse complement strand
GGACAGGTGGCCGAGTGGTTTAAGGCAGCGGTCTTGAAAACCGCCGTGGGTGCAAGCTCACCGTGGGTTCGAATCCCACCCTGTCCGCCAATAGCGCACACCCGGCACTTTTTTCCAAGGCTGTGCCCGCACGTCTCCGTCTTGTGATTGTCCAGGGAAGATTCCCGAGCGAAATCACAAGAGGAACTCGATGCGTAAAACCTTGCTGGCCTCAACCTGCGTGGCCGCTTTCATTTCCGCGCCAGCCATGGCCGAAACCGTCATCGGCAACGCGCTGACCGCGCCGATCCGCACCTCGACCGTTCGGGGTGGCAACGCGCCGGACGATGCGCGACTTGCGGCTTCGGGTTCTATCAGACCGGGGAGCGGCACCGCCGTCACGATCGACAGCAATCACAGGATGGTCAACGAAGGCACAATCGAGATCACCAACAGCAATGGCGCGACGGGTATTTTCGCCAATGCCGGGGTCGTGAGCAACATCACGAACAGCGCGACGGGCAGGATCATCATCGACGAAAGCTACGCGCCGACCGACATCGACAATGACGGCGACCTCGACGGCGCCTTTGCGATCGGCAGCAACCGCGTCGGCATCGCAACCGGCGGGGATTTCACCGGCAATATCGTCAACAGCGGCGGGATCGCGATCGAAGGCAATGATTCGGCCGGTATCCGGCTTGGCGGCCCGCTGACCGGCAATTTCACCAACGACGGCACGATCACCGTGCTCGGCGACCGTGCGCTTGGCGTGGGGCTGCAAAATGTCACGGGCAATGTCCGCCTAGCCGGCACGATCACGGCGACGGGCGTCGACGCCATCGGCGCGCGCCTTGCCGGTAACCTCACGGGTTCGCTGGTCGTTCAGGGCAATCTGACCGCGACTGGCTATCGCTTTACGACGCCGCCCGCCGATCCGTCGCGGCTCGACGCCGACGACTTGCTGATCGGGGGGCCGGCGCTGTCGATCGAGGGCGATGTGACGGGCGGCGTGATCCTGGCCGTTCCGCCCAGAGACGCGAGACCCGACGACAGGGATGAGGATCGGGACGGCATCGACGACGACCGGGAAGGCAGTGCAGCGGTTCGCTCCTATGGTTCGGCCGCTGCCATCCGAATCGGCGCCGCGGGGCGCGACGTTACCATCGGAGCGGTGCCCGGAACCGGAACCGGCTTTGGCCTGATCATCGACGGACTGGTCGCCGGCAACGGTCTTTACGCCGGCAGGGCGGGCAATGCGATCCAGATCGGCGGCCTTGGCGGCAATGTCACCATCGCCGGCGGTATCGGCATCAGCGGTTCGGTCGCGGCATTGTCGCGCGATGTCGCCGCCACCACGATCCGCATCGGCAGCGGCGCGACGACTCCCGAAATCCGCAATTCCGGCAGGATCGAGGCGACGACCGCCGGGAATTCGGCGAACGCGGTCGCGACCGCCATCCTGATCGAGGCAGGCGGCGACGTCCCGCTGATCCGCAACAGCGGCACGATCGCGGCCAAGACCGGCGGCGACAACGGTATCGCGCGCGGCATCGTCGACCTGTCGGGCAATGTCGATGTCGTCGAGAATAGCGGCACGATCAGCGCCACCGGCGCATTGGCCTCGTCCGACAACAATATCGCGATCGACCTGTCGGCGAACGCCGGCGGCGCGGCGGTCAGACAGACCGCGGTCGCGTCGGGCATCGCGGCGCCCAGCATCGTCGGCGACGTCCGTTTCGGTACCGGGAACGATGTCTTCGACATCGCCGACGGCACGGTAAGGGGCGACAGCTTCTTTGGTGCGGGCAACAACCGCCTGGGGATATCGGGCGACGCGATTTACGACGGCGCCGCCCGCTTCGGCGCCGGCAACGACACGATCGCGCTGGCCGGTACGTCGGTATTCAGCGGCACCGCCGATTTCGGCGGCGGCGCCGACACGCTGACGATCGGCGGCACGTCGCGCTTCACCGGTTCGCTCGCCAACGCGCAGGGCCTGGCCGTTTCGGTCAGCGGCGGCACGTTCGACGTCATCGGCTCGGCGGCGATTTCGTCGCTGGCGGTGACCGACAAGGGCGCGCTGGCGGTCACGCTCGGAACCAGCAGCACGGCGCTGCAGGTCGCCGGCAACGCGAGCTTCGGTACGGAATCGAAGCTGTTGCTGCAGCTGTCGAGCATCGAAGATGCCGAAGGCCAGCATGTGGTGCTGTCCGCAGGCTCGCTGACCGGCGCGAACAACCTCACCGCCTCGTCGACGCTGCTGCCTTTCCTGTACAAGGGTACGCTGACGTCGAACGCCAACCAGCTGATCGTCGATGTGTCGCGCAAAAGCGTGGGCGACCTCGGCCTCAACCGGTCGGAAGCGGGTGCCTTCAACGCGGTGATCGACGCGCTGACGGCCGACGATGCGATCGAGGACGTGTTCCTGGGCATCACCGACGGCAACCAGTTCCGCAACCAGCTGGGCCAGATGCTGCCCGAGCATGAGGGCGGCGTGTTCGAAACCGTCACCTCGGGATCGCGCGCGCTGTCGCGCTTCCTCCAGGACCCCAACGCGCCCTATCAGGACGAAGGCAAGTGGGGTTATTGGGTCAATCAGGCGATCTGGGGCACGTCGAAGAGCGTGGGCGACACGGCGGGTTATGACGTCACCGGTTGGGGCATTTCGCTCGGCGCGGAAATCGAGACCGACCTTGGCAACTTCGGTGGTTCGGTCGCTTTTCTCAGCGGCAAGGACGGCAATGCCGCCAACGAGAATGAAGTGAGCTCGAGCCAGTGGGAAGGCGCGCTGCACTGGCGCCTTCGTTCCGACGGTTTCCTGGCCCACGCGCGTATCTCCGGCGCGCCGATCAGCCTCAAGGGAACGCGCAGCTTCCGCGCCGAGGCGGGGGCCGACGACGTCGACGAGACGATCCGCAGCAAGTGGGACGCCACGCTCTATTCGGCATCGGGTTCGGTCGGTTACGACACGCGCGCCGGCGGCCTTTCGATCCGCCCGACCGTGGCGGTCGATTATTACAAGCTGCAGGAAGACGGCTATCAGGAAACGGGCGGCGGCGACTCGCTCGACCTTAATGTGCGCGGCCGTGACAGCGACGAACTCGCGGTCAGCGGGACCGTGGCGGTCGGCCTCGATTTCGGGGGCGCCGACGAATATGACGGCTGGACGCGCTTCGAACTCGAAGGCGGGCGCCGCCAGATCGTCAGCGGCAATCTGGGCGTCACGACCGCGTCGTTCAAGGACGGCACCCCCTTCATCCTCACCCCCGACGAACGCACGAGCGGCTGGATCGGCCGCTTGCGCGGGATCGTCGGCAATTCGGCCTTTCAGGTCGGAGGTGAATTGTCCGCAGAGGAACAGCAGAGCCACATGGCCTGGGCGTTCCGAGCGACCCTGCGGGTCGGCCTCTAGCCCCCCTGGCCGGTCCCGCAGCAAGGGGGAAGCAGCCTCCACATACTTGCTTCCCCCTTGCCTTGGCTCCAAAAACGAAGAAGCAGATGCTTTCAATCGCCCTTTCCCCTGCCGAAGCTTTTCCCACGCCGGATCGCGCAACTTTGTATGCGCTGCGGTTGCACGGCCGGGCTTTGGCGCTATATGACGGCGTCATCAGGGGGGCCTATGGCGACCGCGGGGGCGGCGCCGAACAGCAAAAGACGGCGTTCCGAAGCAAGCAATCCATGACCGAGGCGACCGAGCATACCGACGCCGGGCAAGGCATCGAAGGCGTATTGCTGGCCAATCGCGGCCGCATCGTCCGATTCCTGCAAGTGCGCGGCGCAGCCGATATGGCCGAGGATTTATTCCAGGACCTGTGGATGCGCCTGACCGATCGTCCGAGCGGACCGATCGGCGATCCCCTGCCCTATATCATGCGCGCGGCGAACAATCTGATGCTCGACCGTTATCGCTCGTCGCGCCAGCGCGAACTGCGCGATCACGCCTGGACCGAAGCGGTATCGGTTCAGAAGCCCTCGGCCGAAGCGTCGCTGATCTCGCGCCAGCAGCTGTCGATCGTGGAAAAGGCGATCGACGCGGCCGGCGAGCGGCCCGCACGCATCTTTCGCCGCTTTCGCGTCGACGGGCAGGCGCAGCGCGATATCGCCGCCGAAATGGGTGTCAGCCTGAGCACGGTCGAAGCGGACCTGCGCAAGGTCTATTCGCTGCTTGCAGATCTGAGGAGGCAGTTCGATGCGTCCTGATCCGAACGCCGCCGCCGAAGCGCAGGCGATCGACTGGGTGATCCGCCAGCGCGACCCCGACTTTGCCGACTGGGACGGTTTTGCCGACTGGCTGGCCGAAGACTCGCGTCATGCGGACGTCTATGACGCGATCGCCAGCCTCGATCGGGATCTCGACGCACTGCCGCGCACGCCCGAACCTGTCGTGGTCGTGCCCTTCGAACGGCGACGCACGATTTCGCGGCGCGGCTGGTTCGGCGGTGCGATGGCCGCGGCGCTGGTGGCGGCCGTCACCCTGCCCAACCTGGGTCTTTTCGGCGATCCCAACCGCATCGAAACCGAGGCCGGTGAGCAGCGCACGATCGAGCTTGCCGATGGCTCGCGGATCGAGATCAACGGCGCGTCCGTCGTGACGCTCGACACAGAGCGTCCAAGATTTGCGCGGCTGGAATCGGGCGAGGCGATGTTCCACGTCGTCCACCGCGATCGCGACCCCTTTGTCGTCGAAACGGGCGGTGCGCGGATCGTCGACCTCGGCACCGCCTTCAACGTGGTGCGCCGCAACCGCGAAACCTCGGTCGCGGTGTCCGAGGGGGTGGTTCTCTACAACCCCGACCGCGACAATGTCCGCGTCGATGCGGGCCAGGGAATCGAAGCGCGCGACGGCGACCCGACGCCGCCGAAGGTGCGCCCGATCGACATCGCCAATGTCGGCGGCTGGCGGAGCGGCTTGCTCGTCTACAACGGCACTCCGCTCGATATCGTGGCGGAAGATCTGGGGCGCACCACCGGTATGAAAGTCGCCGTCGCTCCTTCGGCCGCCGGCCTGTCGTTCCGCGGCGCGCTGGTCATCGACAAGGATCGCGGCCGCACCATCGCCGACCTGGCCGCGCTGTCGGGCACCCGCGCCGAACGGCAGGGCGACGGCTGGACGTTGACGCGCTGACGATGCGGGGGCGGCTTTCCCTTGCGGCGGCTACCGCGGCGGTACTGTGCCTGCCGGTGCAGGCCGGCGCGGAAGAGCGCGGCTTTGATGTGCCGCGCGGCCGCCTGTCGAGCACGCTGCCGGCGCTGAGCCGGCAGGCCGGAGTCAGCATCAGCGTCGTCGATGCAAAGCTGTGGGATGCAAGGGTCAAGTCGGTGCGCGGGCGGATGAGCATCGACGAGGCGATCCGGCGGATGCTCGCGGGCACCGATGCGCGGGCGGTAAGGGTCAGCGCGACGAGCTGGCGGATCGAACGCAAGGCACCGGTTCGGGCGGTCTATCGCCCGCCGCCGCCGCTGCAGGCGGCGCTGCCGCGGGCGCGTGAGCCTGCGCAGGATATGGTTGCGGGCGCGCAGGACGAGATCATCGTCACCGCGACCAAGACCGACCTTCCCTATTCGCATTTTGCGGGCGTCGCCACCCAATTGGATGGCGGCGATTTGGCGTTTGGCGGCGAGCGCGGGATGGAGTCGATCCTGTCGCGCGTCGCGACGGTGTCGTCGACGCATCTCGGGTCGGGACGCAACAAGCTGTTCATCCGCGGCATCGCCGATTCGAGCTTCACCGGCCCGACGCAGGCGACGGTCGGCCAGTATCTCGGCGACATCCGCCTGTCGTACAACGCGCCCGACCCCGACCTGCGGCTTTACGACATCGACGCGGTCGAAATCCTCGAGGGGCCGCAGGGTACGCTCTATGGTGCCGGTTCGCTCGGCGGGATCATCCGCACCGTGCCGAAGGCACCCGACGCGCGCGAGATGACGCTGCAGGCTATCGCCGGCCTGTCGCTGACCCAGCATGGCGATCCGGGCGGCGACATTGCGGGCATCGTCAACCTGCCGGTCGGCGACGACGGCCATGCGCTGCGGCTGGTCGGCTATATGATCACCGACGGCGGTTATATCGACAATCCGCTGCGCGGCCAGACCGACATCAACCGCACGCACATCCGCGGCGGGCGCGGGAAATTCCGCTTCGACGCCGGCAATGACTGGACCATCGACGTCGGCGGCGTCTATCAGTCGATCACCGCCGACGACGCGCAATATACAGACAAGGATGCGCCGCCGCTCAGCCTCAATTCGATGGTCGAGCAGCACGCCAAGGCGCGCTATGGCATGGGTACGCTGGTGGTGATGAAGGACTGGGACGACCTGCATTTCCAGTCGTCCAACGCCTTTATCGACCATCGTCTGTTCGAGCGCTTCGACGCCAGCCTGCCCGACGCCGAAGAGGGAATGAACACGCCGGGAGGCGGCAGCAACGCAGCGACGCCCGTCGTCGGCACGGTCGACGTCGTCCGCCTGTTCGCGCCGCGCGACATCGGCGTGCTCGGCAACATGCCGCGGGTGCTCGACCAGCATAATGCAACGCGGATGTTCGTCAGCGAGAACCGCCTGTCGCGCCCCTATGACGACGGACTCGGCTGGGTCATCGGCGCCAGCTTCATCCACAATCGCGCGCGCCAGCAGCGCGAGTTCGGTTACGGCAATCTGCGCGCCGTGGTTCCCGGCGTCATCAACGAGGTCACCGAAATCACCGGCTATGCCGAAGCGACCGTCGCGATCCTTCCCGACCTGATCGCCACGGGCGGACTTCGCCTGTCGCGCGCGCGGCTGGGGGGCAGCGCCGACGGCGTGCCCTTCGCGGTCATCGACGCCGGACGCGAAATGACCGCCTCGCGCACCGAGACCGACCTGCTTCCATCGCTCTCGCTGCTCGCCACCCCGCTGACCAACCTTCGCGTTTATGCGCGCTATCAGGAAGGTTTCCGCCCTGGTGGACTTGCGGTCGATCGCAATTTCGTGCGCCGTTTCCGCAACGATCAGGTCCGCACCTGGGAAGCGGGTGTGCGCATCGGCCAGCGCGGCCAGACGCCGTTCGACGCCAGTATCGCGGTCTCGCACAGCGACTGGCGCGATATCCAGGCCGATTTTATAGATGGCGACGGTTTTCCTACCACCGCCAATATCGGCGACGGGCGGATTACCAGCCTCTCGGGCGCGCTCGCGGTTCGCCCGACATCGGCGCTGACCTTCGAGCTGAGCGGTGTCTACAACCACAGCCGGGTCGAGAAGCTGTCGCCGCAGATCGCCTTGATCGCGCTGGCCTCGCCTGGCCGCCTTGGGCGCATCCCCAATGTCGCGAGCCACGCTGCGCGCGGATCGGTCAGCTATGTGACCGCGCTTGGCAGCGACGAGGATTTTCGTATCAACGGCTGGGCGAGCTATATCGGGCCGTCGCGGCTCGGGATCGGGCCGGTCCTCGGCGAAAGCCAGGGCGACTATGTCGATACCGGGATCGCGATGCGCTATGGCGATGCGCGCCGCGGGCTGTCGCTGACGCTCACCAACCTGTTCGATTCGCGCGGCAACCGCTTCTCGCTCGGCACGCCCTTCGTCGAAGGGAACGAGGGGTATATGACGCCGCTGCGCCCGCGCACGCTGCGGATCGCCATCGACGTCGCCTATTGACGACGCCGACGGCATCGTCCGTCAGTCCGCGAGCACCAGCTGTTCGTACCGCTCCATATGATGATCAGCGGTACCGAACAGGCTTTCGATCATCGTCGCGCGCTTGAAATAATGGCCGATCGACAGTTCCTGCGTGATGCCGATGCCGCCATGCGTCTGGATCGCGTTCTGGCCGACGAATTTGGCTCCGCGCGCCACCTTCGCCTTTGCGGCCGATACCGCCGCCTTGCGTTCGTCGGCAGGCAATCCCAGCTTCAACGTGCCCATGATCGTCATCGAGCGGGCCTGCTCGACTTCCATGAACATGTCGACCATGCGGTGCTGGAGCACCTGGAACTTCGCGATCGGCACGCCGAACTGCTTGCGCTGCTGTGTATATTCAAGCGTGCCTTCGTGAAGCTTCTGCATCACGCCGGTCGCTTCGGCGCAGACCGCGACGGTGGCTTCGTCGACGATCCGTTCGATCAGCGGCAGTGCGGCGCCCTCGCCGCCCAGCAGCGCGTCGCCCGGAACGGCGACATTCTCGAAATAGATTTCCGAGGCGCGGCTACCATCGACGGTGGGATAGTCGCGGCGCACGATGCCCGGCAGGCTCGCGTCGATCAGGAACAGCGAGACACCGTCCTGGTCGCGCTGGCCGCCGCCGGTTCGCGCGGTGACGAGCAGATGCGTCGCCCAGGGCGCGGCGTAGACGACGCTCTTGTGACCGTTCAGCACATAGCCGCCGCCTTCCTTCCTGGCATTGGTGCGCAGGTTCGCGAGATCGTATCGACCCTGCGGTTCGGCGTATGCAAAGGCGACGATGACATTGCCGGCGATGATCTCTGGGATGAAGGTCTCGGCCTGTACGCCGCCGACCGCCTTCAGCGCGCCGCCCGCGATGACTACGGTGGGAAGATAAGGCTCGATGCCGAGCACCTTGCCGAGTTCCTCCATGATGATCGCATTTTCGAGCGCGCCACCGCCAAGGCCGCCATGTTCTTCGGAAAAGGCGGCGCCGAGCATACCAAGTTCCTGCGCCAGCGCGGTCCAGATCGCCGGATCGCGGCCGCTGTCACTATCGATGAACTTCTGGCGGGTTTCGAAATCATAGGTGTCGCCGAGAAAGCGGGCCAGCGTGTCGCGGATCATGTCCTGCGTTTCGGTGTAGGTGAAATCCATTGTTCTTATCTCTTTTCCGTGTCCCCGGCGAACGTCGGGGCCCATTGCCGCAAGCGGCCGTCGAGGCCGATGGAGACCCCGGATCAGGTCCGGGGTGGTTTGGGGTCAGAGCCCCAAAACCATCTTCGCGATGATGTTGCGCTGGATCTCGTTCGACCCGCCATAGATCGTGGTCTTGCGCATGTTGAAATAGGTGGGCGCCGCGCGGTGCGCATAATCGGGGCCGATCGGATGTTCGTTGTCGCCCTCTCCGAAACCGCGGAAATAGGGGGCGCCATAATGGCCGACGGCTTCCAGCGTGAGCTCGGTCAAGCGTTGCTGAATCTCCGATCCCTTGATCTTGAGCAGACTCGATTCCGGTCCCGGGCCACGTCCGGCGTTCGGGCCGGCAAGGCTGCGCAATTCGGTGAATTCGAGCGCCGCGAGATCGACTTCCAGGTCGGCGACCTTGCGCTTGAAAAAGGCGTTGGCGAGCAGCGGCTTGTCGCCGTCCAGTTCGGTGCGCGCGATCGCCTTCACCTTCTCGATCCCGCGCTTCGACGCCGCGACGCCCGCGATGCCGGTACGCTCGTGCGCGAGCAGGAATTTGGCGCAGGTCCAGCCCTTATTCTCTTCATAGACGCGCTGCGAAACGGGCACGCGGACATCCTCGAGCCACACCTCGTTGACCTCATGCTCACCGCCGAGCGTGATGATCGGGCGCACCGTGATGCCAGGCGATTTCATGTCGATCAAAAGGAAGCTGATGCCTTCCTGCTGCTTGGCTTCCTTGTCGGTACGGACGAGGAAAAAGCCCCAGTCGGCGTGCTGCGCCAGCGTCGTCCAGG
>JACDQN010000314.1 GCA_015657575.1 Sphingopyxis sp. | reverse complement strand
GCAGCGTCAGCGGAGGATGGCGCGGATGCGAGTTTTCTTGTTTTCGCGAGGAATGACGGCGGGCCCCGGGGGGGTCCCCCCCGCGCCGACGTGTCGCGTGGGGGTGGGTGCCGGCAGGGGGAAGAAAAGTCGCAGCCCGCGCCATTGCCGCATAGGCGATCGAGGCGCAGCCGACCTTCGGCCAGATCAGCCCATTGAAGAGGCCGTTATGGAGCGGTCGCCCTGACAGAGACGCAACGCGGAGAACGTGGCTACATCACCGGATCAGCAAAGCGGCGCGCTATGACATCCAGTGGCGATAAGACTGGCTATGAGCTGGCCGAAGCCATGGGTGCGGAAGAATCGCCCAGAGGCCGGCACTCAAGCTTCACCCCGACCAACCACGTCGTGGCCGCCAAAGATCATGCGCCGGATCATCGGCTGCGCGAGCGACGCGCTGAATCCAAGGGTCGGCGCGCTGGCGTCGTCGAGCCGATTCATCTGTTGCGCGCTCAACCTGATCGAGGTCGCTGCGATGTTGCTCTCAAGCTGTGTGACCGTGCGCGCGCCGACCAGCGTCGAACCGATCCCCGGCCGCGCCATGACCCACGCGAGCGCGACCTGCGCGGGAGGCCGGTCGACCTCGTCAGCAACCGATTTCAGCGCATCGAGAATGTCCCAGTTGCGATCGACGAATTTGCTGTCGCCGAACGGGTTGGCGCCGCTCAACCGGCCGGTATCGGCGGTGTTTCCGCGTGTGTATTTGCCAGTCAGGAACCCGCCCGCGAGCGGGCTCCAGGGCATGACGCCCATCCCGGCCTCACGCGCCGCGGGGATATGCTCAGCCTCGACATCGCGGGCGACCAGCGAATATTCGAGCTGCATGGCAATCGGGCCGGGGATGCGACGCTCAGTTGCGATGGTTGCAGCCTTCATCGCCAGCCATGCGGGCATGTCCGAAAACGCGTAATAGCGGATCTTGCCGGCGCGGACCAAATCGCCCAGCGTCTGCACGATCTCATCGACGGGCGTGACGCCGTCCCAGATATGCATCCAGTATAGATCGACATAGTCGGTCCCGAGCCGCCGGAGCGATGCATCCAGCGCGCGGTGGATGTTCTTGGCGCCGGCGCCGCCCGCGTTTGGGTTGCCACCGCCTCCTTGCGTGGCCGTCAACGGGCTTGCCGAGCCGTTGAACCCGAACTTCGTCGCCAGGACGATGTCGTCGCGTGATCCGGACGCTTTGATGAACTGGCCGACCAGTCTCTCGCTCTCACCTCCGGAATAGATGTCGGCGGTGTCGACAAAGTTACCGCCCGCTTCGCGATAGGCGTCGAAGATGGCTCGCGATGTCGGCTCGTCGGCGTTCCATCCGCCTGGGCCGAAGGTCATCGTGCCCAAGGCGAGCGGGCTGACGACGAGGCCCGAACGGCCCAGCGTGCGAAAATCAGTGAGAGACATGGCGTAAGACTTTCATAGCGATTGATACGAAAGATCTGCTATCATCGCAGGTGTCACGTCAACTGATTTCGGAACGACCACTATGGAATTATCAGAAAAGGCTGTACCCGCGCCACGTCGCAAGACGGGGCGACCCTTGTCGTTCGATCGCGACGTCGCGCTCGAACAGGCGATGCTGACCTTCTGGGCCTACGGCTACGAGACGACTTCGATCGTCGACCTCACGACCGCGATGGGGGTAACGGCGCCGAGCCTGTACACGGCGTTCGGTGACAAGAAGCGGCTCTTTTTGGAAGCGGTGGCGCGCTATGCGGGCGATTCAGCGGCGATGGCGGATAGGATCGCCGGCGCGGCGACGTCTTATGAGGCAGCCCGTAACATGCTGGTCGCTGCAGCAACGGCCTTCACGGGGGAGACCACACCGAAGGGATGCCTTCTCGCCAGCGCTACGGCGAGCGGTTCCGCGGATTCCGCAGAGGTGCAGCGCGCTGTGGCGACCATCCGCGGCGCCATCGCCGAGCACCTTCGCGCGCGGATTGAGCAGGACATCGCGGCCGGGGTGCTGCCACCCGGTACGCAGGCCGTCTCCATGGCGGGCCTCGTGATAGCGGTGATTCAGGGTCTGTCGGTCCTTGCCCGCGATGGCACGACGCGCGCGCAGTTGATCGATATCGGGAGTACCGCGCTCGGAGCATGGCCTAGGAAATGATCTGCTTACTTCGACGCTGGCCGGGATAGGCAGCGCCGGGTTATCGATGTTGCGTCCATGCAGCGCTTACGCGCCGCCTCTCT
>JACDQN010000313.1 GCA_015657575.1 Sphingopyxis sp. | reverse complement strand
TCCTTTGTGGATAATTTGCGCGGCGGCGCGGCGGCGCGCGCGGCGCGGCGTCCGCGCGGTGCGTCGCGGTCTGCGGCGGAACGAGGCGTCGAGCGGGGTGGACGGCGGGTCGTCATCGGAACGGATGCGGCTTTCTTGTCGTTTTCAGGGAAATAGAGTGTTGCGTTATGATCACGCTCATAGCCGGAAAAGTGTCGCTTCGTCGATGGCAAGCAGAAGCGATATTGCACGAAGGGCTGGAGCGAGTCATGGCGACGTTAAAGGGAGTTTTCATGCTCTTCGCGTCCCGTCCCCTGTGCATCAAGCGCCTGCTGGTCATCGAGGATGACCCGTTGACGGCGTTCGACAATGAGCACACGCTGAAACACAGCGGCTACGAGATCGTCGCGACGGTCGATTCGGGCGAAGCGGCGGTTCGCTATATCGCGTCCGAACAGATTGATGCGCTTGTGCTCGACCTTGGATTGGCGGGTAATATGAGCGGCCGAGAAGTCGCCCGTCTGGCGCGCGACCGCGGTATCGCGGTGTTGCTGGTGACCGGCCAATGCCCCGCCGACGCCAGCGAAATCGCGATGGCGTGCCTGGGCAAGCCGCACAATCCATCGGCGCTGGTGTCGGCGCTGAAAGCGCTCGAGACGATGGTCTGCCGGAACGAAGCACCGCGCAAGGTGAGCGGCCTGACGACCTTTTGGCGCCCCGAAGCCGCCTGAGCGCGTCCAGCCGATAAAACACCGCTTCCAATTCGGAACCAAGCCTTTACGTCCTGTCGCATAACAATGCGTTCGCGGGGCGGACGCGCGGGGAGCGCGCATGTCGGTTGATCTGATTCGATTTATCATTTTTGTCGCGGTGCTGGGCGGGCTGGTGCTCGTTGCACTGTCGATTCCGGCATTCCGGCCCTATCTGCGCAAGAACCCGATGATCACCTTCCTGCTCGGCATATCGAGCGGTTTTCCGCTGACCCTGCTGATCGCGACGATGACATTCTGGCTGGCGAAGGTCGGAATCGACACCGCAACGATCGGCTTCGCGGTCGCGCTGGGCATTCCCTATACGATCAAGTTCCTATGGGCTCCGCTCGTTGACAAGCTGCCGCTGCCGTTCCTGACCAGGACGTTCGGACAGCGGCGCGGGTGGTTGTTCTTCATCCAGGCGCTGCTGTTCGTGTCGGTGTGGCAATTGGGCGCGAGCGATCCGCAGCCCGGCGACATGGGACTGTTCGCGATATGGGCGCTGATCACCGCCTTCCTGTCGGCGACGCAGGACATCGTCATCGACGCCTATCGCATCGAGATACTGGAAGAAGAGGAGTTCGCGCACGGCACCGCGACCAACCAGTTCGGATATCGTACCGGCAATCTGATCGCGGGCGCGGGCACCATCTATTTCGCGTCGAGCGAAGGACTCGGGCTCGGCTGGGCGACCGCCTATGGGCTCACCGCCTTTTGCATCGTTCCCGCGATCCTCGGTGCGCTATGGGCGGGACCGGGCAAGTTCGTCGACCGGTTCGAGCATGTCGCGGGGATGAAGGCGGGACAGTGGCTGACCGAGGCCGTCGTCAATCCGTTCCGCGAGTTCCTGACGCGCCACGGCGCTTTCCTGATCCTGGGCTTCGTGCTCGTCTACAAGGTCGGCGACGCGATGGGCCAGACGATGCTGGGCCCGATGATCGTCGATCTCGGCTTTCCCGATCTCGACTATATTTCGGCGAACAAGCTGTGGGGCTTTGGCGCGCTGATCGTCGGCTCGGCGCTCGGAGCGCCCTTCCTGCTGTGGCTCGGCATGGGTCGTGCGCTGCTGATTTCGGGACTGATGATGATGTTCTCGAACCTCATGTTCATGATCCTCGCCGCCACCGGCAACAATTACTGGATGCTCGTCGCGGCGATCGTCACCGAGAATATGACGAGCGGGATCGGACTCACCGTCTTCGCAACCTACCTCTCCGGGTTGTCGAGCATCGCTTACACCGCGACGCAATTCGCGCTGCTGTCGTCCTTTGCCGGCGTCGGACGGACTTTCATGGCGGGGCCTGCGGGGATCGTCGCCGAGAAGCTCGGCTGGGTCGGTTTCTGGGGTTTCACCGTCGTTGCGGCGATTCCGGGAATGCTGCTGCTCTGGATCCTGTGGAGCAAGGGCTATGTTGTCGAGAGCATCCGGCAGACCGAAGGCGTCGATGAGAGGCAATTGCGGCAGCCTGTCGGCGCGCTACGGATCGCCGGCTTTGTGGCGATCGTCGCCGGGCTGGTCGGCATATTGCTCGCGCAGCAGCTCGAACTCTCCTCATCGGTCATGATCGCCTCGATCGCGGCCTTCGCCGTCGGGGCGCTCCTCGCGTGGAAGGGCAAGCCGAGCGCGGCCGCATAAGGTCTAAACCGGCGGCTCGCCGTTGAGGTCGAGCACGACGCCTGCGAGATAGAGCGAGCCGCAGATCAATACGTCCCCCGCCGGACGATGGCCGGAAATGAAACGCAGCGCATCGGTCACGTCGCCGCACGGCTGGGCATCGGCGATGCCGAGATCGCTCTGAACCCAATGACAGAGATCCGTGGGGTCGTGATGCTCGTGCCCGGGGATCGGCACCGCCTGGAACGACGCGATGCGGTTCGCGAAGGGACGGATAAAGCCGAGGGCATCCTTGTTGCGCAGCAGGCCGCAGACGATGTGAAGCGGGGCCTGGCCTTCGAGTGCGCGGGCCAGCGCCGCGCCTGCGTCAGGATTGTGGCCGCCGTCGAGCCAGAGCCTGCGGTCGGTCGGAAAGAGAGCCGTGAGCGGCCCTTCGCCGAGGCGTTGCATGCGGCCCGGCCAGAATGCATCGGCGACACCGCGGGCGATCTCCTCATCGGTCGGCCGCGGCTCGGGGGCGAGGCGCAGCATGGCAATGGCCAGCCCCGCGTTGCGCGCCTGGTGACCGCCTGCCATCGCTGTGCGGAGTAAGGGCGCAACCGAACCTTGCGCCGACGACCAGCGGAAACCGTCGGCATCGGGCCGGACGAACCAGTCGCGGCCTTCGGAAAAGAGCTCGGTTCCGGCGTCGGCCGCACGGGCGGCGATGACCTCGGTCAGGGCGGGGGGGTAGGCGAGCGTTGCGACCGCAGAGCCGGGCTTGATAATCCCGGCTTTTTCCCAGGCGATGCGCACCGCTGGTTCTGCGGGCGTGCCGGCTTCGGGAGCGAGCAGGAAGGCTTCATGGTCGATGCCGAGCGAAGCTATTCCGCAGACCGCTGGTGCGGGCACGATGTTCGTCGCGTCGAGGCGGCCGCCGAGGCCGACTTCGACGATGCAGTCGTCGGCGGGGATGCGGGCGAAGGCAAGGAAGGCGGCGGCAGTGGTGACTTCGAAGAAGCTCGCCTGCAGTCCCTCGGCCTGATCGAGCACCTCTTCGAGCAGTGCGGCGAGCAGTTCGTCGTCGATCAGTTGGCCCGCGAGCCGGATACGCTCGTTGAACCGCACGAGATGCGGGCTGGTATAGCTGTGCACCTTGCGCCCCTGCGCTTCGAGGATCGCGCGAAGATAGGCGCAGGTCGATCCCTTGCCGTTGGTGCCCGCGACGTGGAACGTGCGCGGGAGCTGGAGCTGTGGATTGCCAAGCCGGGCGCAGAGCTCGGCGATGCGTTCGAGCCCGAGGATGTCGCGTCCCGGCGAAAGCGCGGCAAGGCGGTCGAGCTGGGTCTGGACCGCGGGGTCGGAGCTGTGGGCGTGGTCGGGCATGGTGTCTCCCTCTCCCCTCAGGGGAGAGGGCCGGGGAGAGGGGGAGTCTCCGTAAAAGCCGGCCTGTTGGTCGAAGTATGGAGAGAGTCCCCCTCTCCCTGGCCCTCTCCCCTAAAGGGGAGAGGGGATTAAGCGGCCTTTTCGGGCGCCAGATAGCCGATCAGCCGGCCCAGCGTTTCGGGCAGTTCCCTGCGGTGCACGACCATGTCGACCATGCCGTGATCGAGCAGATATTCGGCGCGCTGGAACCCTTCGGGCAGCTTTTCGCGGATCGTATTTTCGATCACGCGCTGACCCGCAAAACCGATCAGCGCCTTGGGTTCGCTGATCTGCACGTCGCCGAGCATGGCATAGCTGGCAGTGACACCGCCCGTGGTGGGATCGGTGAGCAGCACGATATAGGGCAGGCCGGCCCGCCGCAGACGGGCGAGCGCCACGGTCGCGCGCGGCATCTGCATCAGCGACAGCGTACCCTCCTGCATGCGGGCGCCGCCCGCGGCGGTGATCGCGACATAGGGGCAACCGCGGCGGATCGCGTCCTCGACGCCGGCGACGAAGGCTTCGCCCACCGCGACGCCCATCGAGCCGCCCATGAAGGCGAAATCCTGGACGCCGATGACAACGGGGTGGCCCGAGATGCGGCCGAAGCCGTTCTGATAGGCATCGCGGTCGCCTGTCTGCGCGCGCGCGGCCTTGATCCGGTCGACATATTTCTTGGTGTCACGGAACTTCAGCGGATCCTCGGGCGCGGTTGGCGAGGCGATCGGTTCGTGCAGGCCGCCGTCGAACAGCTGCGCGAAACGCTCTTTGGCGCCGATACGGTCATGATGGTCGCAGCGCGGGCAGACGTTGAGATTGTCTTCCCATTCCTTGACGAACACCATCTGCTGGCACTGGCGGCATTTGTGCCAGAGATTGTCGGCGGTGTCGCGTTTCGCCCCGAAGGGCAGCGCGTTGCGAACGCGGTCGAGCCAACTCATGCGGCGATCTCCTTTGCGCCGTGGATAGCATCGGCGAGGGTGCGGGTGAAAGCCTCGACATGCGGCGCTGCGGCGTCGCCATGCTCGGCAATGATGTCGATGAAAGCCGAACCGACGACGACGCCGTCGGCGACGCGTGCAATAGCCGCGGCCTGTTCGGGGGTGCGGACGCCGAAGCCGACGGCGACCGGCAGGTCCGTGGCGGCTTTCAGGCGCGCGACGGCATCCTCGATGCTCGCCTGCGCGGCTTGCTGTTGGCCGGTGATTCCCGCGACCGAGACATAATAGAGAAAACCGCTAGCGCCGTTCAGCACGTCGGGCAGGCGCGCCGCATCCGTGGTGGGGGTGGCGAGGCGGATCAGGTCGATACCCGCGGCGCGAAGCGCCGGGCCGAGTTCGGCATCTTCCTCGGACGGAATATCGACGCAGATGATCCCGTCGACGCCGGCCTTGGCGCATTCGGCGGCGAACCAGTCGGCGCCGCGGATCGTCATCGGATTGGCGTAGCCCATCAGGACGAGCGGGGTGTCGGGGTGGCGCTGCCGGAAGGCCGAAGCGATCGCGAACAGGTCTGCGATCGTCGTGCCCTTGGCAAGGCTGCGCAGGTTCGCGGCCTGGATCGCGGGACCGTCGGCCATCGGGTCGGTGAAGGGCATGCCGAGTTCGATCACGTCGGCGCCGCCCGCAACGAGCGCGTCGAGGTTCGCGGCGGTATCGCCGTCGCCGCCGGTGATGAAGGCGACGAGGGCTGTTCCCTTGGAAAAAGCCGAAGCGAAGCGAGTCATATAGCCCTCTCCCTCAGGGGAGAGGGC
>JACDQN010000312.1 GCA_015657575.1 Sphingopyxis sp. | reverse complement strand
GCCGCGCGCGACAGCTTGCGCGGATCGTCGCGCTCGCGGCGAAGCAGATGGGCAAGGTCCGCGGGCGTCTGGAAATGCCAGTGCCCGCCCCGCTCGACGAGTTCGATACCGCTGCCCGCGTGGCGCGCGGCGATCGTTTCGATGATCGCCTTCACCTGCCCCGGTGTCATCTCGTCGCCGAGCCGCGCCGCGACTTGGCGCGCGTCGAGCGGTTCGTCGCTCGCGAACAGCATTGCCTCGATGGCGCGTTCCAGATCGTCGATCATGCGGGTTTTTGTCCCATTGCGGCGGCTTTCAGATAGAGGGGTTCGAAGGCCGCCTCCTGTTTCAGATCGACGCGCCCCTGCCGCGCCAGCTCGAGCGCCGCGACAAAGCTCGACGCGATCGCCGAGCGACGCAGCGGGCCGTCATAGTCGGCAGGCAGAAAGGCCGAAAGCTCCGCCCAATCGACCTGAACGCCGATCAACCGCTCCAGATGATGGAGCGCCGCGTCGAGCGTGATCACCGGACGACGCGACACCATATGAACGACGGGCTCGGTGCGCAGCTTGACCTGCCCGTAAGCCGACAGAAGATCGTAGAGGCTGGCGTCCCAGCGCCGCAGCTTGACGTCGCGCAGCCCTTCTGGTTTCGGACGCAGGAACACGTCGCGGCCCACCCGGTCGCGCGCGAGCAGCCGCGCTGCGGCCTCGCGCATCGCGGCAAGTCGCTGGAGCCGCAATTGCAGCCGCAGCGCCAATTCGTCGGGCGAGGGATCCTCGAGCGGATCCTTGGGCAACAACAGGGCCGATTTCAGATAGGCGAGCCACGCCGCCATCACCAAATAGTCGGCGGCAACCTCGAGCTTGGCGCGCATTTCGGCGATGAAGGCGAGATATTGCTCGACGAGCGCGAGGATCGAAATCTGCCTCAGATCGACCTTCTGGCTGCGCGCGAGCGTCAGGAGCAGGTCGAGCGGCCCTTCCCAGCTGTCGAGAGTCAGTTGAAGCGCATCCTCACGCTCCGCCGCGGGCGCCACATCGAACTCGAGCGGCAATTCTCCCATCGCCCCTCAGGCCCCCGTCACGCCATGGCCAGGAGCGCGTCGCGCTGATCGACGAGCAGCGCAAACTGCCGCGGGTCGTGGACGCCGGCGATCCGGTCCATCGCGCCTTCGAGCCGGGCGCGCGAAATCATGCTGATCGGATCCAGCGCATTCGCGATGCCGACCATGTCGTCCATTTTCGCCCAGCAATTGAGCGCGATGTCGCAGCCCGCGGCGATCGCGTCGGCGGCTCGCGACGGCACGTCGCCCGACAAGGCCTTCATGTCGAGATCGTCGGTCATCAGCAGGCCGTGGAAGCCGACGCGCTGGCGAATGATGCTGTCGATCACCACCGGCGACAGCGTCGCGGGACGGTCGGGATCCCAGGCATCGAACACGACATGGCAGGTCATCGCCATCGCCGCGTCGCGCAGCGCCGCGAAAGGCGCCAGGTCGGTCTGGAGGTCGCGATCCGATGCCGTCACCGTCGGCAGCGCCTCGTGCGTGTCGAGCAGCGCGCGGCCGTGACCGGGGATATGCTTGACGATACCGACCACGCCGCCGTCCTGCAGTCCGCTGAGGATCGCGCGGCCGAGCGCGGCGACGCGCATCGGCTCGCTGCCGAGGGCACGGTCACCGATGACGTCGCTGGCGCCCGGCTGGCGGACGTCGAGCAGCGGCAGGCAGTCGACGGTGATGCCCACCTCGGCCAGCATCGACGCGAGCGCCATCGCGTTGAGGCGCGCCGCCTCGATCGCGCTGGCGGGCGCGCGTTCATACAGCGCGTCGAACGCCGCACCGCTCGGAAAATCGGGCCATTCCGGGGATTTCATCCGCGCGACGCGGCCGCCCTCCTGGTCGATCAGGATCGGCAGATTGTCGCGGCCGTCGAGCGCGCGCAGCTCGTCGGTCAGGCGCCGCAGCTGCTCGCGGTTCGCGATGTTGCGGCCGAACAGGATATAGCCGGCAGGGTCGCTGTCGCGAAAGAAAGCGCGCTCGTCGTCGGTCAGCGTGAGCCCCGACATGCCGAAAATCGCGGGTATCATCGTGCGTCAACCTCCATCGGCCGGCGCGCCCTCACGCAGCAGCCAGGGAAGCGACTATGACACAGCGGCGACACCGAACCAACGACTGGTGCGGCGAAACGGGCCGAATCAGCGGACGACGACGCAATTTTCACCGGCAACGCGCAATTTCCCGCACAAATTCTGGGCGTTGGCCGACGATCCGGTCGAAACGCGCAGGCGATAGACCGTTCCGTCGCCGACCTTCGCCGGCGACACCGATTTGCCGAGGTCGGCAAGATAGGCAAAGCGCTTCGACAAATTGGTCCACGCCTTGTTCGCGGCGGCTTCGTTACTGAACGCTCCGAGCTGGATCAGGCCGGCGCCCGAGGCGACGGGTTCCGCCTTTGCAGGGGTGGCCACCTTGGCCGGCGGCGCGGCCGGTTTGGCCTTTTCGGTTCCGGCCGCAGCGGATTTCGCCGCCGCAGCCTTGTCGGCAGTCTTGTCGGCAGTCTTGTCGGCGGCCGCCTTTTTGGCTGCCTTTGCCGCGGCTTCGCGTTCGGCAGGGGTCACCGCCGGTTCTTCGGGCATACGGGTCGGATCGACCTTGCCCGCGGGTTCGGCGCCTTCGCTCGCCGCAAAGCTCGCGTCGCCCTCGCCCTCGAAGGTTTTGGCGGCGTCATTCTTGGGGGCGACCTTGTAATCGCCCTTCTGCGCGACGATCAGTTCGCCCTGCCCGCGCGCGCCACCATTCTGGATCCACCACAGGCCGCCCAGCACCGCGCCGATCAGCAACAGACCGCCGAGCACCATCACCAGCAGACGGACCGGCGAAACCTCGCCATCCTCGGCATAGTCATGGTCCGCGGCCTCGAGCCAGGGCAGGCGATCGGGATCGTCGAGCCCCAGGTCGACATTCTGATCCGTATCCTGCTGACCCTTGTCCTGATCGTTTTCGCCCGCCATCACATCATCTCCTCGAGCGCATCCACCCCCATCAGGTGCAGCCCGTTGCGGATTACCTGCCCGATTCCGTCGGCCAAATAAAGGCGCGTCGCAGTGAGTTCGGGATCATTTGCCAATATGATACGCGCGTCGGGTCGATCGTTACCGAGGTTCCACCACGCATGGAACGCCGCTGCGACGTCGCCCAGATAAAAGGCGATGCGGTGCGGCTCGCGCGCCGCGGCGGCCGCCTCGACGATCCGGGGGAATTGCGCGAGCAGCTTGACGAGCGCCAATTCGTGCGCGTCGAGGCGTTCGGGCGCCGGTACGGGCAGCGCAATACCCGCATCCTTGACCTTGCGCTTCAGCGACGCGATCCGCGCATGCGCATATTGGACGTAAAAGACCGGATTGTCGCGCGACGCCTCGACGACCTTGGCAAAGTCGAAGTCCATCTGCGCATCGGCCTTGCGAGTCAGCATGGTGAAGCGCACCGCATCCTTGCCGACTTCATCGACGATGTCGGCGAGCGTGACGAAATTCCCCGCGCGCTTCGACATTTTGAACGGCTCGCCATTCTTGAGCAGCCGCACCATCTGGACCAGCTTGACGTCGAACTTCTTCTTGCCCCCGGTCATCGCGGCGACCGCGGCTTTGATCCGCTTGACCGTGCCGGCATGATCGGCGCCCCAGATGTCGATCAGCTCGTCGGCGTCCTGGCTTTTCTGGAAATGATAGGCGAGGTCGGCACCGAAATAGGTCCAGCTGCCGTCCGATTTCTTGATCGGGCGGTCCTGATCGTCGCCGAACCGGGTCGAACGGAACAGCGGCAGCTCGACCGGCTCCCAATCCTCGGGCGTCTCGCCTTTCGGCGCCTCGAGCACGCCGTCATAGACGAGATCGTGGCTGCGCAGCCATTTCTCGGCGTCGTCGGGCTTGCCCGCGGCCTGCAATTCGGCCTCCGACGAAAAGAGATTGTGGTGAATGCCCAGCTTGGCGAGATCGGCGCGGATCATGTCCATCATCGCGCTCACCGCCTCGGCCCGGAACAGGCCGAGCCACGCCGCTTCGGGCGCGCGACGAAGCGGTCGCCATATTCGCTGGCAAGCTTTGCCGCGACGGGTTTCAGATAGTCGCCGGGATAAAGCCCCTCGGGGATCGCCCCGATACCCTCGCCCAGCGCCTCGCGATAGCGCATGTGCACCGAGCGGGCGAGCACATCGACCTGCGCGCCGGCGTCGTTGACATAATATTCGCGGATCACCGCGTGCCCGGCATATTCGAGCAGCGCCGCCAGCGCGTCGCCCACCACCGCGCCGCGGCAATGCCCGACATGCATGGGACCGGTCGGATTAGCCGACACATATTCGACGTTTACACGGCGACCTTTACCCATATCCGAGCGGCCGTAATCGCCCGCATCGGCATGGATCGCCGCCAGTTCGTCGCGCCAGCTGCCATCGGCCACGCGCAGGTTGATGAAGCCCGGCCGGCGACGCTCGCCTCGGTCACCTCGTCGATCGCG
>JACDQN010000311.1 GCA_015657575.1 Sphingopyxis sp. | reverse complement strand
GGTCCAGGGCGATTTCCTGAACTTGCCGGTCGCCGACGCCAGCATCGACAGCATCGTCATCCACCAGGCGCTGCATTTCGCGCACGAACCCGACCGCGTGATCGCCGAAGCGGGACGCGTGCTGCGCGGCGGCGGGCATTTGCTGATCGTCGATTTCGCGCCGCACGAGGATGAGGAAATGCGGGCGCTCGCCGCGCACGCCCGCCTCGGCTTTTCGGATGCGCAGATTCGCGGCTGGTTCGCCTCGGCGGGCCTGCTTCTGGAGGCGGCGCAGACGCTCGAGGGCGGTGCGCTCGCGGTCAAGCTGTGGCTCGGCCGCCGCCGCAGCGACGAAAATCAATCGCCGGTCGCCGAGGGCGACGGCCAACGCAAAAGGCTTGCCGCATGACGTCCCATCTCGATTCCCTCGCCGAAGCGCGCCGCGCCGCGGCGTCGCCGCTGTTCGCCGACCTGGCGGGCGATATCGGCGTCAGCTTCGAATTCTTCCCGCCGAAGACGGAGAAGATGGAAGCGCAGCTGTGGGATACGTTCCGCACCCTCGAACCCCTGGGGCCGCGTTTCGTGTCGGTCACCTATGGCGCGGGCGGGTCAACGCGCGAGCGTACCCACGCGACGGTGGCGCGCATCGCCGCCGAGAGCGCGGTGCCGCCCGCGGCGCACCTGACCTGCGTCGAGGCGTCGCGCGCCGAGATCGACGAGGTGGCAGAGGCCTATTGGGATGCCGGCGTGCGCCATATCGTCGCGCTGCGCGGCGACGTTCCGGGCGGGGCACCCTATCGCGCGCATCCCGACGGATATGCGAATGCGATCGAACTGGTCGCAGGGCTGAAGGCGATCGCGCCGTTCGACATTTCGGTCGCCGCCTATCCCGAGGTGCATCCCGATGCCGATTGCGCGCAGTCGGATCTCGACAATCTCAAGCGCAAGCTCGACGCGGGCGCCAATCGCGCGATCACCCAATTCTTCTTCTCGCCCGACAGCTTCCTGCGGTTCCGCGATGCCGCCGCCGCGGCAGGGATCGACGCGCCGATCATCCCCGGCATCCTGCCCGTGTCGAACGTGTCGCAGACGCGGCGCATGGCCGACATGTGCGGCACCGCGATCCCGGCGTGGATGGTGTCGCTGTTCGAGGGGCTCGACGACCTGCCCGCCGCGCGCCAGCTTGTCGCGGCGACGATCGCTGCCGAAATGTGCCGCCGTCTTTACGCCGGCGGGGTGCGCGATTTCCATTTCTACACGCTCAACCGCGCCGAGCTGAGCTATGCGATCTGCCACCTGCTCGGGCTGCGCCCGGCGACGGCGACCGTCACGGAGGAAGCCGCATGAAGACCGCACGCGAAGCGCTGCAGGCCGCCGCGAAGGAGCGCATCCTGCTCACCGACGGCGGCTGGGGCACCCAGATCCAGCTCAAGAAGCTGACCGAGGCCTGCTATGCGGGCAATCTCGGCCTGTCGCACGACCAGAAGGGCAACAACGACATCCTCGCGCTGACGCGTCCCGACGTCGTCACCGCGATCGGCGAATCCTATCTGGCGGCGGGGTCGGACATCGTATCGACCAACACGTTCAGCGCGAACCGGATCAGCCAGGCCGACTATGGCGCCGAGGCGCTGGTCGCCGACATCAATCACGAGAGCGCCCGGCTCGGCCGCGAGACCGCGGTGAAATATGAGGCGATCGACGGCCGCCGCCGCTTCGTCGCGGGCGCCGTCGGGCCGACGAACAAGACGCTGTCGCTGTCGCCCGACGTCAACAACCCCGGCTATCGCGAGATCGACTTCGACGAGCTGAAGAATGTCTATCTGGAGCAGGTCGTCGCGCTCGCCGAGGGCGGCGCCGACTTCATCCTGATCGAGACGATTTTCGACACGCTCAACGCCAAGGCGGGGATCGCCGCGACGCTGGAGGCCGAGGCGAAGGTCGGGCGCGAGCTGCCGCTGATGATCTCGATGACGCTGACCGACCTGTCGGGACGCAACCTGTCGGGGCACACCGTCGAGGCCTTCTGGTATGCCGTACGCCATGCGAAACCGTTGACGATCGGGCTCAACTGCTCGTTCGGCGCGTCGCAGCTGCGCCCGCATGTG